>NZ_JBIDFE010000013.1:0-83327 GCF_046635605.1 Gilliamella sp. BG3 | reverse complement strand
TAATTACCACCTGCGTCAATCGCAAAAGGTAAAAAAGTTTCCGGTAATAACTTTCTACCCCATAAATCTGCTGCTTTAAAAGGCATTAAATAGTTCTTGTTATTATTAAATTTTTTATAGTATTTAACAGGTATGAGCTCATGGATTGCAACCCATTCAAATTCACCTTCAGGATCCAGCCAAGCATTATTCTCTGGCATTCCACCATTGTGGTGTAACAGGAATTGTCTTAATTGAACAGGAATTTTTATCTTTAAAAGTTTTTCAATCTCATTTAGGTCAGCGGTATTAATTGCTTGTTCTGAGTCATAGAATTTGTTGCTTGCTCTTGGTTTAATATCTTCATCTTCAACGGTTTTTTCTTGATCTTGCTCTTCATCATAAGTTAAGGAATTCAAAAAATTTTCTAATGAATCAGATAAATAAATGCTATTTTTTTTAAAATTTTGTTCTGTATTTAGCGTATCGTCCCATTCTAGTCTGAGATATTGATATATCGCACCAGTATTAATATTTATACACAAAAAACCATTGCTTAAATCGCGAGCAAAAGGTAACAGCTCCTTAGGTAACTTTTTATCGTCCCAATGTTTGAAGGCAATACCTTCCATGATAAAATCTGGGTCATTTTTAAATGCTTTATTATATTTTATAGGAATAAAATTAAAAACTTGAAGTTTGTATGGAGGAACAGTTGTTTTCCAAATATCTTTATATACCATTCCGCCATTACAATTAAGGTAAAGCTGTTTTAAAGAATCTGGAATTGTGATACCTAACTTCTTTTCACAAGCATTTAAATCTTTATCAGTCAGTTTTTTTTCGTAGTCATAAAAATTATCTATATTAATCATATTAATTCCCCAATTATATTACATCTGTAATTATCGTTCTAAAAATTGTTCAAAAAGTACAAAAATCATCTACTATATAAATAGAATGAGATGTTAATTTTTAGATAAATGCTATGATCCAACAAATATTAAATAATATAAAAAATGGTCCAACTATTTTAACGTTATCTCAGATAATAGACATAATAAAATATCTTCAAGCAATTACAGTTGATGAGATTTTAAAAAATGATAAAGCTTTTTTGGAGATATTAGATTTATTAGTTGATTCTTATTCTGATTCTGCAATATTTGAAATCGATAATGATAATAAATTATTTTTACATCATTTTAGTGATTGGCTGCTCAAATTAGGGAAAAAATACCCGCTTGGTAAAAATCAAGATAATTTAAGCTCTTATTCAGATATGTTTTTAAAAGAAATGCGCAATAAAAATATTACTCGGGGATGTTGAGCTTTTGTATTCATCATGATCCTTCTTTACATTTTTAACCGTATCATACAACATGCTAATATCGTTATACCAATTGACGATATTTATAGACACTAGCAATATGACCCTTTCGTGAGTTTTTTATTGAAATATCTCATCACGGACAACCAATTCAAATTTGATAAAAAATACCTTCTAACGTGTTACAATACGCTTATTTATTATTCAATTTAGCCTGTATTTAGTATCCATTTTTATCTCTTTTTCCAAGTGGGTATTTGTCAATATTAGTCAGGACATAAATTCATATTGATCTTACACAGTGTTGTGAGAGTATTTTTCCGCTCTAAAATTGCTCAGGTAGAGCATTGATTTTATTGAAGTTTTTCATAAATGGGATTTTTTAGAAAAATCAAACAATTACATTATATTTTTGTTTTTTGATGAAAACTAAAGCTTGATTAAAACATTTTGGCTGTGCATCAATTTTATTTGATTTTTTACACTCTTTTTAATAAAAAGGATCCCTCCCTTTTTATGCGATCAGTGACAATTCATCACTTTGTCGGTATTATATTGGGCATTTTATTATAATTGGTTAGGTTTAGTGTGAATATTCAACAATTATTAACGCAACGTGTTTCGCAAGCTATGATTATGGCAGGTGCAGATAAGAACTGTGACGCTTTAATTAAACAATCAAACAAAGCACAATTTGGTGATTACCAAGCTAATGGCATTATGTCAGTTGCCAAAAAACTTGGTATGCCACCTCGAGATCTTGCCCAAGCTGTTTTGCAACATTTAGATATCGATGATATCGCCGAAAAAGTTGAAATTGCAGGTCCTGGTTTTATTAATATCTTTTTGAAAAATAGCTGGATTGCTGAGCAAAATGAAGTTGCTTTAAGTGGTGATAAGCTTAATATTACTTTACCCGCCAAACCGCAAACTATAGTAGTTGATTATTCGGCGCCTAATGTCGCCAAAGAGATGCATGTTGGACACTTGCGTTCAACTATTATTGGTGATGCTAGCGTTCGTGTTTTATCTTTTTTAGGTCATAATGTTATTCGTGCTAATCATGTTGGTGATTGGGGAACACAATTTGGTATGTTAATTGCGTATCTTGAAAAGATGCAAAATGAACATGCCAATGATATGGATCTTTCAGATTTAGAGTCATTCTATCGCGTTGCTAAAAAACACTATGACGAAGACGAAGTGTTTGCCGAAAAAGCTCGTAATTATGTAGTGAAATTACAAGGTGGCGATGAATATTGTCGTGATATGTGGCGCAAGCTAGTTGATATTACCATGACGCAAAATATTGCCACTTATAAGCGTTTAAATGTTACGTTATCGCTTGAAGATACCATGGGTGAGAGTATTTATAACAGCATGCTACCTAATATTGTTGCCGATTTAAAACAGAAAGGGCTTGCGGTTGAAAGTGAAGGGGCGATTGTTGTTTTTCTTGATGAGTATAAAAACAAAGAAGGCGAACCGATGGGTGTTATCATCCAAAAACGTGATGGTGGCTACCTTTATGCAACAACCGATATTGCTTGTGCTAAATACCGTTACGAAACGTTACATGCCGATCGTATTCTTTATTATACTGATTCCCGCCAACATCAACATTTAGAGCAAGTTTGGGCTATTGTTCACAAAGCTAAGTATGTACCAGAATCATTAAAGCTTGAACACCATATGTTTGGTATGATGTTAGGTAAAGATGGTAAGCCGTTTAAAACCCGTTCTGGCGATACTGTTAAATTAAATGATTTACTAGATGAAGCGTGTGAACGCGCAACAACTTTAATTCGTAACAAAAATCCAGATCTTTCTGAAAGTGAGCTTGCAAAAATTGTCGATGCGGTGGCTATTGGTGCAGTTAAATATGCTGATCTTTCTAAAAATCGGACTACTGATTATGTTTTTGATTGGGATAATATGTTGTCATTTGAAGGCAACACCGCACCTTATTTGCAATATGCTTATACCCGTGTGTTATCAATTTTTAAAAAGTCCAATATTTCTGAAGATAGCTTAACAGCTAATATTAGTTTGGAATCTGATAAAGAGCGTGCTTTAGCAACTCGTTTAATTCAATTTGATGAGACTATTTCAATCGTGGCAAGCGAAGGTACACCGCATGTGCTTTGTGCTTATCTTTATGAAATTGCAACGCTGTTTTCAAGTTTTTATGAAAACTGCCCTATTTTAGCAGCCGAAAACGAAAGCCTGAAACAAAGTCGCTTAAAATTAGCTTCTTTAACAGCTAAAACACTTAAAACTGGCCTTGATATGCTAGGCATTAAAACTGTTGATAAAATGTAATTTAACCACCACCGATGTGAACGCATTGGTGGTGTTTTTTAATACATGCGTTTTAAGCTTTTGACTAAATATGTTTAGGTTTATTATTCGTCATCAAAATAAATTAATGGCTTTGTTACTATTATTTATTGCGATCCTTATTATTCGTTTGTTATCTCATGCTCCTCTTTCTGAATCACTTACTTTTTCAAAGCGCTATTATGATAATAATAACCAGCTAATTCGAATGACATTAGCCAATGATGATCGTTATCGTTTATGGACGCCTTTAGAAGATATTTCGCCTGATATTGTTAATGGTTTGTTACTGCACGAAGATCAGTGGTTTTATTATCATGTTGGCTTTAATCCATTTAGTCTAATTAGGGCTTTTGGAGCAACCTATCTTGGTGGTGGAAATCGTCAAGGTGCTTCAACCATTACCATGCAACTTGCGCGAATGCATTGGCGGTTAAATACTAAAACCATTGGTGGGAAGTTGCATCAAATTGCTAGGGCTATACAGTTAGAGCTGATGTATTCTAAACATGATATTTTAGAAGCGTATTTAAATTATGCCCCTTTTGGTCGCAATATTGAAAGTATTGGTGCTGCGTCATTTATCTATTTTAATAAACCACCTTCACAAGTCAATTTGCCCGAGGCGTTAACTTTGGTGGTATTACCTCAATCACCAACATATCGAGTTGATCGAAAAACCGGATTTGCTGGCAAAGCGTTAGTTAAAGCAAGAAATCAATTATTTGAGCGTTGGCAAGAAAAATATTTTGTTGATAGCAATATTGTCGCTCTTTTTTCGCAAAAGTTGGTTTTGCGTCAACCAGAACGAATGCCTTTTGGTGCACCGCATTTTATTAATCAAATCATTCAACAACAGCAAAGCGATGCTCAAGAAATTAAAACTACGTTAGATAATAATCTGCAAAAAATCATTAGTCGGCAAGTCAATTTGTTTATTGAGCGAAATCGCATAAAAGGTATTAATAATGCGTCGATAATTTTGGTTGATACCCAAACAATGAAGGTTAAGGCACTGATTGGCTCGGCTAATTATTTTAATAATTCTATTCAAGGTCAAGTTAATGGTACACTTGCTAAACGCTCACCCGGATCTACACTTAAGCCGTTTATTTATGCGCTTGGTATGGACCAAGGTGTTTTACATCCTCGTACAATTTTAAAAGATGTGGCAACTGATTTTGGTTCATACACGCCAGAAAACTTTGATCGTAACTTTCGTGGACCTATTTCAGCAACCGATGCATTAATTCATAGCCGTAATATTCCTGCTGTATCGGTGGCCTCTAAATTACATAATCCCTCTTTTTATCAATTTTTGGTCAATGCCCATATCCAAAAACTCGCCGATGAGTCGCATTATGGTTTATCTTTAGTGTTAGGTGGTGGTGAAGTTAGTGCACAAGAATTAGTCGGGTTATATGCCATGCTAGCCAACGAAGGTCGTTGGCAGCCATTGCAATTTATTGAAGCCGACGACTCACCCGAACCACAAAAGCTGTTAAGTCCACAAGCAGCATTTATGACCATTGATATGTTGAAACAAAATACCCGCCCACAAGATGTACTTAGCAAAATGCAAAAAAAGGTGGTGCCCGTTGCTTGGAAAACAGGTACATCATGGGGATTTCGTGATGCTTGGACAGCTGGAACTTTTGGTAACTATGCTATGGTGGTTTGGCTTGGTAACTTTGATGGTAGTGGTAATAATGCCTTTGTAGGCGTCGATGCCGCCACACCGCTCTTTTTTAATATCGTTGAAAGCATTAACGCTTATTATCCTAACTTGCGTGAACCTAATCGCCCATTACCTCCAAATTTAAAGCGTATCGATATTTGTCTAACCAGTGGCAATCTACTGACTCAATGGTGCAAGGCAAAAGGTAAAACGTGGTTTATTCCGGGTGTGTCGCCAATTAATCCCGATACCATTTTTAGACCCGTTATGGTCGACAATCAAACAGGTAAAGCTGTTTGTCCTCCTTATGATTTAGCAACCTCTCACTTAGCTGTTTTTGAATATTGGCCGTCAGATTTAGCCGCTGTTTTTGCTAAAGCCGGGATTGCTAAAAAAGCGCCACCATCAACAAAACATTGTCATTCATCACAAAATTTTTTAGGCGAACCGCCAAAAATAACTTCGCCTCTTAAAAATGTAGTTTATCAATTTAGAACCACTAAACAAAAAAATGAACAAATTAGTTTTACTGCTAATTGTGATGGTGATGTTAAATCACTTTATTGGTTTGTTAATAACAGTTTTATTGGGCAAACCGAGCCACGGAAGGCTCTTAACTGGATCCCAACACAAAGCGGGACTTTTAAAATTTTAGTGCTTGACGATATGGGTCGAAGCGATTCACGGAATATAAAAATCGAACTGTTTGATTAATTAATATGGTAGTTAACCCCAAATGTTAGCTACTATCATCTTTTAAGTTATATTACTTGTTTGGCAATATTAATCTCTAATCTATCAGTATGTTTTTTAGCAAAGTTGGCAAATTCAACAAAATGTGGCGTTGTGTTGTGAAAATCAATTGCCTGCTGTGATACCCATGTTTCGACCACTATGAAGATATTTGAATTATCTATACTTTGATTAAGTTCATAGCGTAAACAGCCTGCTTCAGCTCAACTACCTGCTACTAGAGGTTTAAAAATTGGCTGAAATGCGTCATAGAATTCTGGTTTAACTGTGATTGTGGCAATAATATTTAATTGACTCATGTCAGTAGACTACCTATATTTCAAAATAAGTTGCTTGTGTAGTATACGCTTGCTACTGCTAATATCAAAAAGCAGTATTTAAGGTTAATAATCTCATTTTTGTGACAACTAATTATTGTTATTAAATAATTAGTTATGATTTTATTTCTTAATTTATTGGTAATTAACTTTATTAAAAACTATTTTTTGAAGTAAAAAATCTAAAAAATAATACTTTAACCATTTCATTTATTTATATATTTTATAAATTATAGTACTTGCTATTAAAAATATTTTGGTTAGAATTTCTGCAGTTTTTTATCGACACGGTGTAGGCACAATGATCAATTGTAACTCAGTAATCTTAATCATTAATATTATTGATTCCATTTTATCCTCCTTTTTGGGGGATTTTTTTTGCCTATTGCGTCCGATTTTATCAACTTCATTTAGATTGAATTGTAGAGGCATATTATGATTGAACATAAAAACATGTTATTAACCACAAGAGACCAAAGTTTAAAAGCCTATTTAATGAATAATATTAAGCAAAAAGGCGGATGGGTTAATGCACATATGCATGCTGATCGTGCTTTTACTATTTCGGTTGATAGTTTTGATGTCTATCAAAAACAGACTTTAATTGAAAAATGGGATACATTAGATAAAGTCAAAGCATCAATGAGCGAAGATGATTACTATCGCCATTTTAGTATGGCGGTTGAGCGTATGATTGAGCAAGGTGTAAGTGCCATGGGATCGTTTGTTGATATTGATCCTATTGCTGAAGAACGAGCAATTAAAGGTGCCTTAAGAGCACGAGAAACTTATAAAAATGACATCACCATAAAATTAGTTAATCAAACACTTAAAGGTGTTATTGATAAAGAAGCACGTTATTGGTTTGATAAAGGAGCTGATTTAGTTGATATTATTGGCGGTTTACCGCGTCGTGATGAGCGTGATCATGGTGAAGGTATGGGACTTAAACATCTTGATGTGTTAATGCAAACAGGTAAATCATTAGGCAAAATGGTGCATGTACATGTTGACCAATTTAACTCACAAGATGAAATCGAAACAGAACAACTTACCGATAAAACTCTTGAGCATGGTATGCACGGGCGTGTGGTTGCTATCCATAGCATTTCTATCACCGCGCATAGTTTAGCATATCGCCAAAAACTCTACAAAAAAATGAAAGAGGCCAAAATGATGGTTATTGCTTGTCCTTTTGCTTGGATCGATAGCCCTCGTCGTGAAGAACAAGGCCCTACTCGTAACTCATTAACCCCTGTTGATGAACTGGCGGCTGCTGGTATTCCTGTTGCTATTGGCACAGATAATGTTAGTGATTATATGTTACCATTTTCAACGGGTAATATGTGGGAAGAACTTAAATTGTTAGTAACAGGATGCCGTTATACCGATTTAGACAATGTGATTAATGTGGCAACTAAGAATGGGCGAATGGTGCTAGGTATTGATTGATTTGAGATAGAACAAACTTATCAAAATAAGTTACTCATTCATATTTATTTTGAAAAAATGACACCAATATTGATTCTGTAAATAAATTTGTGTATTTGACTATTTTTGAACATCTCTAACGAGTAAAAAATAGGTTGAGAGATGGTAGTAGAACTATCCAAAGGAATAAAAACCAAGAAGATTTAGGTAAATTAACGGATATTATGAATAAATTGGTGATATAAACAGCATTAAATAAAAAATACCTCAGAATTTAAGTCATAAAAAATAACAGAAAAATGCGGTAGAACCTTTAAATCGTATTATTTGCCATACATCAAGAAACGTAAGGTTTTACCGACTAATGACTCAGTAAAAAAATCATCTAACTAGCGATACAACAAGATTCAAAAAATGGATTATGCAATTCCAAAAAAGAAAAGTGTAATGAGTCTGTTTATTACAGAGTTTGGTGACAAAACAACCATCATTTTAACTTGCAAATATACAAAACTTAGAATCGGTGCTATTTCCCAAAAAATAACTCTAATATATTGTCACTAATTTTTCTAACACCAACAAACTCAAGTAATATTCGCCTTGCCTCACCAGCATCTCCTCTATCAAGTGCAACCTGAACTTCTTCCGATGCGATAAAAAAACCAATTCCCCACATAGCATGCCCCAAAGCAGAAAGATAATTTGTGATTTTATCGTTAGCTGACGCTAGATAACGAGAAGTTCGATCAATACTTTTCTGCATTTCTGGCGATAAATTGAGATAAGTCTTTTTAAGATTGTCAAAATAATCATAAGTTATAAACTTTCTGTCAGGGCTATTAAATTTTAACCAAAATTCAATATTATCTGGCGCTAATTTAGCGCCTGCGGCATCTAAACCGGCAATATTTTTAATATGCTCAAAAGCACGCCCCATTCCCTCGGTTTGTTCGATAGATTTTAATAACGATGTTGGAATACCATTGACTGACCTCACTTTGGGATTATTCAATAATGCCGGTAATTCTGTGGCACCAAAAACCCGCCCCGAGTCCATTCCAAACCCACCAAGTACACGAACATCACCCACTGCACCATCAACAAAACGTTTAGAAATAGCATCCCATGCGCCATTAGGTTGACGGCTGCCATTGCTGTTTGAGCCATAAAGGAATTCATATGCTTGGCTAGACAAATCAATTTTACCATGTGTTCCAAATATCTGCTTTAACTTCTTATTTAAAGGTGAATCATTTATCAAAGCATCAGATAAAAATTTAGAAGCCTCGGTATTATCGATAAGGCGAAGAGAAGAGTTATTTTTTAATTGGTCGATAATCTGTGATGTATGCACGCCAGAATCTAACATCCCTGAATAGAGGATGGTTGTGTTGCCATGGATATTTATATCTAATTGCTGTATTAAATCCCGTAATCCATCGGCATCCTTGACCTTAAATAATCGTTTTTCCGCTTCCTCTTTAGTCAATCCCACCATATTGGTCTATTCCTCCGGTATAATAATTGATTATCTTGTTAGCTTACAAAATACTAAAAATTAAATTTAAAAAATGATTTATCATTAGCTTCCATATTTCTAAGCCCACTACATTTATATACAGTTAATGCCTCTTTTAAAATGGTTAATAAATCCGCCTTCGACAAAGTAGGTAAACTACTGGGGTTCATTGACACTATTTCCCAAGCAAATTGTATCGGATATAAGTCGGTAGATACTGACTCACTAGGATCCAAATCACTAGAGTCCAAAATAAATTCAATATTCTGGCCATCAACATGCAAGATAAATACCTCCTTACTCGTTGGTTCAGGTCTATCAGAAGGACCTTCATAATTCCGCGCATAATTACAATAAAATAACCAATACCCTCGTTCCTTATCCACACACCAAGCGTGTTGATGAACATCAAAACTCTTCAATACTTCAGGCATATGAATGAACCAAGGATTGTACTTATTCCATAAATTATCTAAATCATATTTTTTGGCATCTTCTTCCGAGACATAGGCATTGACAAATGACATCAGTCACTCCTTAATTTAATTGTGTTAAATAAATTTGGGCTCTGTTATATAAAATATAAATGCAGATAAACAGAATTATAAATAAGATAGTTGGTTTGTAAATAACCAAAAATAGGTTATAAGTATTCATTATCGGGGGATAAATTGATTAAATTATCATTATAATTTGATTAATAATTGATCGGTAACAATATTGAAATACGATTGAAAGTTATGCTGATATTTTGAAGGGAGCAGTAAATTGAAATTTAGCAGATTAAAATTTAGTAAATGTGAATTTAGAGCATTTTAGAGGATGGTTGTTTTGCCATGGGTATTTATATCTAATTGCTGTATTAAATCACGTAATCCATCGGCATCCTTGACCTTAAATAATCGTTTTTCCGCTTCCTCTTTAGTCAATCCCACCATATTGGTCTATTCCTCCAGTATAATAATTGATTATAGTGTTAGCTTACAAAATACTAAAAATTACATCTAATCAGTGTCTTATCATCAGTTTCTAAATCTCTAATTCCATTACATTTATAGACAGTTAATGCCTCTTTTAAAATGGTTAATAAATCCTCTTTCGACATACTAGGTAGACAACTCGGGGTCATTGACACAATATTCCAAGCAAATTGTATCGGATATAAGTCAGTAGATACTGAATCGCTAGGATCTAAATCGCCACGAGCCAAAATAAACTCAATATTCTGGCCATTAACATGCAGGATATATACCTCCTTATTAGTTGCTGCGGGTAAACCAGACGGAGTATCATAATTCAGCACATAGTCACAGTTAAATAACCAATACCCTCGTTCCTTATCCACACACCAAGCGTGTTGATGAACATCAAAACTCTTCAATAGTTCAGGCATTTTGGTACCAAAGCGGCGGTACTTATTCCATAAATTATCTAAATCATATTTTTTAGCATCTTCTTCCGACACATAGGCATTGACAAATGACATAAGTCACTCCTTAATTTAATTGTGTTAAATAAATTTGGGTTCTGTTATATAAAATATAAATGCAGATAAACAGAATTATAAATAAGATAGTTGGTTTGTAAATAACCCAAAACAGATTATAAGTATTCATTATCAGGAGACAAACTGATTAAATTATCATTATAATTTGTTTAATAATTGATCGGTAACAATATTGAAATACGATTGAAAGTTATGCTGATATTTTGAAGGGAGCAGTAAATTGAAATTTAGCAGATTAAAATTTAGTAAATGTGAATTTAGAGCATTTTAGAGGATGGTTGTGTTGCCATGGGTATTTATATCTAATTGCTGTATTAAATCACGTAATCCATCGGCATCCTTGACCTTAAATAATCGTTTTTCCGCTTCCTCTTTAGTCAATCCCACCATATTGGTCTATTCCTCCAGTATAATAATTGATTATAGTGTTAGCTTACAAAATACTAAAAATTAAATTTAAAAAATGCTTTCTTATTGGCTTCTACGTCTCTAAGTCCGCTACATTTATAGACAGTTAACGCCTCTTTTAAAATGGTTAGTAAATCTGCCTTCGACAAAGTAGGTAAACTACTGGGGTTCATTGACACTATTTCCCAAGCAAATTGTATCGGATATAGGTCATTAGATACTGACTCACTAGGATCCAAATCACTAGAGTCCAAAATAAATTCAATATTCTGGCCATCAACATGCAGGATAAATACCTCCTTACTCGTTGGTTCAGGGATACCGGAAGGACTATCATAATTATGCACATAACCGCAACTAAATAACCAATACCCTCGTTCCTTATCCACACACCAAGCGTGTTGATGAACATCAAAACTGTTTAATAGGTTTGGCATTTTATGATTAGGCCAGATATTGTACTTATTCCATAAATTATCTAAATCATATTTTTGGGCATCTTCGTCCGAGACATAGGCATTGACAAATGACATCAGGCACTCCTTAATTCAATTGTGTTAAATAAATTTGGGTTGTGTTATATAAAATATAAATGCAGATAAACGAAATTATAAATAAGATAGTTGGTTTGTAAATAAACAAAAACAGATTATAAGTATTCATTATTAGGGCATGATTTGATTAAATTATTGTTATAATTTGTTTAATAATTGATCTGTAACAATGTTGAAATTCGATTAAAAAGTATGCTGATTTTTGAAGGGAGCAGTAAATTGAAATTTAGCAGATTAAAATTTAGTAAATGTGAATTTAGAGCATTTTAGAGAATGGTTGTTTTGCCATGGGTATTTATATCTAATTGCTGTATTAAATCCCGTAATCCATCGGCATCCTTGACCTTAAATAATCGTTTTTCCGCTTCTTGTTGAGTCAATCCCACCATATTGGCCTATTCCTCCAGTATAATAATTGATTATCTTGTTAGCTTACAAAATACTAAAAATTAAACTTAAAAAATGATTTCTTATTAGTTTCCAAATTTCGAATTCCTCTACATTTATAAATAGTTAACGCCTCTTTTAAAATGGTTAATAAATCCGCCTTCGACAAAGTAGGTAAACTACTGGGGTTCATTGACACTATTTCCCAAGCAAATTGTATCGGATATAAGTCGGTAGATACTGACTCACTAGGATCCAAATCACTAGAGTCCAAAATAAATTCAATATTCTGGCCATCAACATGCAGGATAAATACCTCCTTACTTGTTGGTTCAGGGATACCGGAAGGACTATCATAATTATGCACACGACCACAGCTAAATAACCAATACCCTCGTTCCTTATCCACACACCAAGCGTGTTGATGAACATCAAAACTGTTTAATAGGTTTGGCATTTTATGATTAGGCCAGATATTGTACTTATTCCATAAATTATCTAAATCATATTTTTTGGCATCTTCTTCCGAGACATAGGCATTGACAAATGACATCAGTCACTCCTTAATTTAATTGTGTTAAATAAATTTGGGCTCTGTTATATAAAATATAAATGCAGATAAGCAAAATTATAAATAAGATAATTGGTTTGTAAATAACCCAAAATAGATTATAAGTATTCATTATTAGGGCATGATTTGATTAAATTATCATTATAATTTGTTTAATAATTGATCGGTAACAATATTGAAATACGATTGAAAGTTATGCTGATATTTTGAAGGGGATAAGTCGATTTGAATTTAGAACATTTTAGAGGATGGTTGTTTTGCCATGGGTATTTATATCTAATTGCTGTATTAAATCACGTAATCCATCGGCATCCTTGACCTTAAATAATCGTTTTTCCGCTTCCTCTTTAGTCAATCCCACCATATTGGTCTATTCCTCCAGAATAATAATTGATTATAGTGTTAGCTTACAAAATACTAAAAATTACATCTAATCAGTGCTTTCTTATTATCATTTAAATCTCTAAGTCCACATTTATAGGCAGTTAACGCCTCTTTTAAAATGGATAACAAATCTTCTTTCGTCATACTAGGTAAACAACTGGGATTCATTGACACAATATTCCAAGCAATTTGTATAGGAAATGAATTAGCATATTCCAAACCGATCGCTTGCAAATCGCTATGATCCCAATCGCTAGCCTCCAAAATAAACTCAATATTCTGACCATTAACATGCAGGATAAACACCTGCTTATTAGTTGGTTCAGGGATACCAGAAGGAGTATCATAATTGAGCACATAATTACAGTTAAATAACCAATACCCTCGTTCCTTATCTACACACCAAGCGTGTTGGTGAACGTCAAAACTGTTCAATAGTTCAGGCATTTTGGTACCAAAGCGACGGTACTTATTCCATAAATTATCTAAATCATATTTTTTGGCATCTTCTTCCGACACATAGGCATTGACAAATGACATCAGTCACTCCTTAATTAAATTGTGTTAAATAAATTTGGGGTGTTTTATATAAATGCAGATAAATAGAATTATAAATAAGATAGTTGGTTTGTAAATAAACAAAAATAGACGATATAATAATTGATTATAGTGTTAGCTTACAAAATACTAAAAATTACATCTAATCAGTGCTTCCTCATTAGCTTCTAAATTTCTAATTCCACTACATTTAAAGACAGTTAACGCCTCTTTTAAAACGGTTAATAAATCCGCCTTCGACATAGTCGATAAACAACTTGGATTCATTGACACAATATTCCAAGCAATTTTTACAGGAAAGGAGTTAGCATATTCCAAACCGATCGCTTGCAAATCGCTAGGTTTCCAACGGCCAGCTCCCAGAATAAAATCAATATTCTGACCATTAACATGCAGGATAAACACCTGCTTATTCGTTGGTTCAGGGAGACCCGAAGGACTATCATAATTCAGCACCCAACCACAGTTAAATAACCAATACCCTCGTTCCTTATCCACACACCAAGCATGTTGGTGAACATCAAAACTCTTCAATAGTTCAGGCATTTGAGTGAACCAAGGATTGTACTTATTCCATAAATTATCTAAATCATATTTTTTAGCATCTTCGTTCGAGACATAGGCATTGACAAATGACATCAGTCACTCCTTAATTAAATTGTGTTAAATAAATTTGGGCTCTGTTATATAAAATATAAATGCAGATAAACAAAATTATAAATAAGATAATTGGTTTGTAAATAAACAAAAATAGACGATATAATAATTGATTATAGTGTTAGCTTACAAAATACTAAAAATTACATCTAATCAGTGCTTCTTCATTAGATTCTACATCTCTAAGTCCACTAAATTTATAGACAGTTAACGCCTCTTTTAAAATAGTTAATAAATCCGCCTTCGACATACTAGGTAGACAACTCGGGTTCATTGATACAATTTCCCAAGCAATTTTTATAGGAAATGAGTTGACATATTCCAAACCGATCGCTTGCAAATCGCTAGGTTTCCAAGGAGTAGCTTCCAAAATAAGCTCAATATTCTGGCCATTAACATGCAGAATAAAAACCTGCTTATGAGTTGCTTCAGGTAAACCAGAAGGAGTATCATAATTTAAAACATAATTACAATTAAATAACCAATACCCTCGTTCCTTATCCACGCACCAAGCGTGTTGGTGAACATCAAAACTCTTCAATAGTTCAGGCATTTTGGTACCAAAGCGGCGGTACTTATTCCATAAATTATCTAAATCATATTTTTTGGCATCTTCTTCCGACACATAGGCATTGACAAATGACATCAGTCACTCCTTAATTAAATTGTGTTAAATAAATTTGGGTTGTTTTATATAAATGCAGATAAATAGAATTATAAATAAGAATGTTCCAAGTCAGAATGTTTTGTTTTTTATGTATATTCATTACGTTTTTTTCTCAAAATAGTGTAAACAGCATGACTAATTTCTACACTTAAAAAAATGTTTTATAAATTTTTTGATATACAAAAATATGACTAAGATCAAATTAATCACATTATTTATACAAATATTCAGCTAAAGCAACGCTTAAATCTTTTTTGTTTTTTGTTATCGTGTATTATAGCTAACTAAGCGATGTTTTTATAAATTATAACCAGAATTCTAATAAAAAAGATTGTACACAAATTAAGTTTTGCTTATTAGTTAGAGGAAATTATGAAAAGAGTTTTTATTATGATCCTAGATTCGTTTGGTATCGGTGGCGCTGAAGATGCAAATAAATATGGCGATGAGGGTGCTGATACTTTAGGACATATTGCTGAAGCTTGTGCTTTAGGTAAAGCTGAGCATGGTCGTAGTGGTCCATTAAATTTACCTAATTTAGGCAAATTAGGCTTAATCGAAGCGGCGTATGAATCAACTGGTCATTATCCTAAAGGTATGCAAACTGAAGGTGAAATTATTGGTTCATATGGCTATGCAAGCGAGATTTCCTCAGGTAAAGATACTCCATCAGGACATTGGGAATTAGCTGGCGTGCCAGTTCTTTTTGACTGGGGTTATTTTATTAATACCACTAATAGCTTCCCTCAAGATCTTTTAGATAAAATTGTCTCTCGTGCAAAACTTCCTGGTTACCTCGGTAATTGTCACTCATCTGGTACAGTCATTCTTGATGAACTTGGTGAAGAACATATAGCATCTGGCAAGCCAATTTTTTATACTTCTGCTGATTCTGTATTCCAAATTGCATGTCATGAGGAGGCATTTGGTTTAGATAAACTTTATGAAGTCTGCGAAATTGCACGTGATGAGCTAAATAAAGGTAATTACAACATTGGCCGCGTTATTGCTAGACCTTTTGTTGGCAAAAAAGCGGGCGAATTTGTGCGTACGGGTAACCGCCACGATCTTGCTGTTGAACCACCAGCACCAACGATGATTAAAAAACTAGTTGATGAAAAACAAGGTATCGTAGTGTCAATTGGTAAAATTGCCGATATTTATGCACAAGTTGGAATTACCAAAAAAGTAAAAGCAACCGGTCTTGAAGCTTTATTTAATGCGTCACTAGAAGAAATTAAGCAGGCTAAAGATAATACGATTGTATTTACTAATTTTGTCGATTTTGACTCTTCTTATGGGCATCGTCGCGATGTCTCAGGTTATGCCGCTGCTTTAGAATATTTTGATAGTCGTCTTCCTGAGATGTTAGCGCTTATCCAACCTGGCGATCTGCTTATTATTAGCGCCGATCATGGTTGTGATCCAACTTGGTCAGGTACCGATCATACTCGCGAACATATACCTGTCATTGTCTACGGAGATAGTGTGCCTGTTGGCTCTTTAGGTCATCGTGAAACATTTGCCGATATAGGACAGAGTGTTGCCGATTATTTTAATTTATCGCCAATGGATTACGGTAAATCTTTTATAAAAAAATAAATAATTTAAGTTTAAGTAATATCGATTTCAAAACAAATATCAGGAGAAGTTAATGTCTACCCCGCATATTAATGCTGTTGATAATGCCTTTGCAAAAACCGTTTTAATGCCCGGCGATCCGCTACGAGCAAAATTCATTGCAGAAACCTTTTTAGAGAATGCAACAGAAGTTACTAATGTAAGATCCATGTTGGGTTTTACTGGTTATTACAAAGATAAAAAGGTTTCAGTTATGGGGCATGGAATGGGTATTCCATCTTGTTCAATCTATACAACCGAACTAATTAAATTTTATGGTGTTGAAAACATCATTCGTATTGGTTCATGTGGTGCAATTAGCCCTAATGTCAACTTGGGGGATGTTATTGTTGGGTTAGGTGCTTGTACCGATTCAAAAGTCAACCGTTTACGTTTTAAAGATCATGATTTTGCCGCTATCGCCGATTTTGATTTAACTTGTAATGCCGTTAATGCAGCTAAAAAATTGGGTGTGAATGTTAAAGTTGGTAACCTTTTTTCTGCTGACCTTTTTTATAGTGTTGAACCTGATATGTTTGATGTTATGGAAAAATACAATATTTTAGGCGTCGAAATGGAAGCTGCTGGCATTTATGGCGTTGCGGCTGAATATGGTGCAAAAGCACTGGCTATTTGTACAGTTTCAGATCATATCCGAAAAGGCGAAGCAATGTCAGCAGAACAAAGACAATTAGGGTTCAAAGAAATGATCACTGTTGCACTGGAGTCTGTTTTATTAAATCAAAACTAAAAAAATGGCAGGTTAATCTGCCATTTTTTATTTTGATCAAATAATTATTTTATTGATATTTAGATATTAGATTATAGTAAATCTCGTTTATTAAGGAATTATAAATGAATATTCATTTTAAACTTAGGGTTATATTTTTCTTACAATATTTTATCTGGGGAAGTTGGTTAATAACTCTCGGTTCTTATATGATACGTAAATTACAATTTACTGGTCTTGAAGTAGGATCGATATACGGAACAATGGGTATCGCTTCTTTGTTTATGCCAGGCTTACTTGGGATTGTAGCGGATAGATGGATACCTGCTAACCGTTTGTATATGCTTTGTCATTTAATCGGTGCTTTAACGCTATTTATTGCGGCTTCAGTAACATCTCCTTTCATGATGATGATTGTGATATTGATTCATTGCCTAGCTTTCATGCCAACCATCGCCATTTCAAATTCAATCGCTTATTCTTGCTTAGAATCACGTGGACTTGATGTTATTACCGAGTTCCCTTGTATCAGAATTTTTGGCACCATTGGATTTATTGTTGCTATGTGGCTTGTGAGTCTTTTAAAATTAGAACTGAGTAGCATGCAACTTTATATTGCAGCTGCATCTGCTTTATTACTCAGCCTTTATTCATTCTTGCTACCATTGATTCCAACAACAAAAAATAAAACTGAAGAAAAAAACATCATTAGTTCATTAGGGTTAGATGCTATTGTTTTATTCAAACAACCACGAATGGTTATATTTTTTCTATTTGCAGTTTTATTAGGCGGTATTTTACAAATAACCAATACTTTTGGTAATCCATTTTTACATGATTTTGAAAGATTCCCTGAATATGCTGATAGTTTAGTGGTTAAATACCCTTCTATACTGTTGTCTATTTCTCAAATGTCAGAAGTCGCATTTATCTTATTTGTACCTTTTTTTATGAAACGTTTAGGTATTAAATACGTTATGCTAATTAGTATGCTTGCTTGGGTTGCTCGTTTTGGTTTATTTGCTTATGGCGATCCATCTCTTTTCGGTTCTGTTTTACTTCTCCTTTCAATGATTGTTTATGGTTGTGCTTTCGACTTTTACAACATATCTGGCTCAATGTATGTTGAAAAATCGGTATCGCCAACCATTCGTAATAGTGCTCAAGGATTATTTATGACCATGACTAATGGGTTCGGTGCTTATTTAGGTTCGGTAGGCAGTGGTTATGTAGTCGATTATTATACAGTTGGAAACGTTACAGAATGGCAAACAGTTTGGCTTATTTTTGCAGGTTATGCTTTGGTTCTAGCAATTGTATTTATGTTGATCTTTAAAAACGAAAAGCCTAATCCAAAAACTATTTAAATCATTAATTAATTATTCTTTGTGTGGTGGAACTTTTTCCCACTCAATCAATACGTAGGCAACAATACATTTTGTTGCCTTTTTACTAACAATTAATTATCGTAAAAATTTGATTTACCGCACAAAAATATAAATAAGTGATGCAAAAGATATAGCAGATAAGTATCTTATCAAGTTAAAATAACTCAATTAACAATGATATACATGTTATTAAAAATTTTTTAATAAGCTTTTGATATCATTGTTAGTAAAACCAATGTTATTAAAGCCAATTTATCTCATTTAAAAATAGATTAAATACCTAATGAACGATCAAATGATACCTAAAGTTATATTGCACGAACATGTTGAAGGCAGCATTACCCCTGTCATGGCTCATCAGTTAGCGCAAAAAAATAATATTCCTTTTCCTAGTACACTATGTTACAAATCAGGTCAATACAATGCCAAAGAATATAAAAATGGTAGATATTTGTATGACGAATCCAAATTTGAAGAATTTATTAATACATATGATACCGTTTCTAGCTTTCTAAAAGATCCTGAAGATTATTATTCTATTACTTACGATTTTCTTAATAGAAATGCTAAACAAGGGTTAATTTATTGCGAGCTATTTTTGTCCCCCTATCATATTTGCACAACCGAAGTTAATGGAAAATTAATTTGGGATAAAGAAAGGTTTAATAAAACTCTTTTCTACATGGACAAAGCGATTATAAAAGTACAAAACGACTATGATATTACAGTTAGATATCATGTTATTGGTGTTAGACACCTAGGCGCTAAAGTTGTTTATGATACGTTGTGTTTTATTCAGCAAAATCATCACCCTTTTATTACGGGATTTAATATTGCTGGTAACGAAATGGCTGGGCATTTTGATGATTTTAAAGATGCACATAAGTTGGCTACTCAGCTGAGCTTAAAAAAATCGTATCATGCTGGCGAAATTGATTCAGATGAGAGCATTATTCAAGCTCTTAAACACGGTGCAATCAGAATCGGTCATGGTATTCGTGCCATTGAAAACAAAGCGCTTATTTGTGAGCTGGTCGAAAAAAAAATTACTCTAGAAATTGCTTTAACGAGTAATCGGATTTTAGTGAATGAATTGCATGGCGATATTTATCAACATCCAATAAGGCAACTTTATGACCAAGGTGTTCGCATTACCTTAAATACCGATGATGCAGGGATTTTTGGTACTGATATTGAAAAAGAATATAGTATCGCCCAATCCATATTTGCATTTTCACGATTAGAATTGCTTGATATAACGCTATGTGGCATTCAAGCCGCATTTGTTGAAGATATGGTTAAAAGTCGTTTAACTGAGCAAGTTCTTTTATGTTTTTCATCTGATGATAGACAATTGCTTAAAAAATTTATTAATGACAAAAAATATCATCCAGCAATCATTGAACGATTTTTAGAATATCAGAAGCTGTTACTAGCCATACCCGTTAACTAATTTAGTTGTCAGAATAATAGGAGATTTGCATGAAAAAAAATAAGTTAATTTTACCCTTTTTAACCCTATTTATATCTGGCGTTGTTAATGCCGCAACGGTTGATTTAAGGATTATTGAAACAACCGACTTGCATGGAAACATGATGAATTATGATTATTTCAAAGATCAGTCTGTTGATTCTTTTGGATTAGTAAAAACTGCTAATTTAATTCATCAAGCAAGAAGTGAGGTAAAAAATAGTGTTCTTGTTGATAATGGTGACCTAATTCAAGGTAGCCCAATGGCTGATTATGCCGTAAAGAAGGGTTTTAATGATGGCGATATTCATCCTGTTTATAAAGCGCTCAATACACTTAATTATAGTGTGGGTAATATTGGTAACCACGAATTTAATTTTGGATTAGAATTTCTACAAAAAAGTCTTTCTGGGGCTACATTTCCTTACATCAACGCTAATGTTTATGATGCCAAAACTCAAAAGCCATTTTTTACACAATATATTATCTTAGATACTCCTGTTATTGATAGAAACGGCAATAAGCACACGATTAAAATCGGCTATATTGGTTTTGTCCCTCCACAGATTATGCAATGGGACAAACTTAATCTTGATGGCAAAGTTGTCGTCAAAGATATTACAGAAACGGCCAAACTATTAGTCCCTGAAATGAAAAAACAAGGCGCTAATGTTATTATTGCTATTCCACATTCTGGTGTTTCAGCTGAACCTTATAAAGCATTAGCTGAAAATTCGGTTTACTACTTGAGTCAAGTAGAGGGTATTAATGCAATTATGTTTGGTCATTCTCACGGCATATTTCCTAGTGAAGATTTCAAATCATTACCAAATACTGATATCAAAACTGGTAACATTAATCATGTGCCTGCTGTTATGCCCGGACATTGGGGTAGCCATTTGGGAGTGGTGGACTTAGTTCTTGATGGTGATAAATCAAAATGGCAAGTGATTTCAGGTAAATCAGAAGCTAGACCAATCTATGATGTAAAAACTAAAAAGGCACTTGTTAAAGCCGATCAAAAAATCGTCGACATTCTAAACAAAGATCACCAAGGAACACGTGAATTTGTTAGTAAACCAATAGGTAAAGTTTCAACCGATATTACGAGCTATCTAGCATTGGTTGAAGATACATCTGCCTTACAAATTATTAATGATGCACAAATCGATTACGTTAAGCAGTTTATTAAAGGAGATCCTGATCTTGATGGTTTGCCCGTTTTATCGGCCATTGCACCATTTAAAGCTGGCGGCAGGAAAAACGATCCTAGCGCTTTTGTTGATGTTAAAGCAGGTAATTTGTCGTTTAGAAATGCAGCAGACATTTACCTTTATCCTAATATTTTGTCTGCTGTGAAAATTACAGGTAAAGATGTCAAAGAGTGGTTAGAGTGTTCAGCTGGTGTATATAATCAAATTAATACTAATTCATCACAACCACAATATTTGATTAATTGGGATAAATTCAGAACCTATAATTTTGATATTATTGATGGAGTGAATTATCAAATAGATGTAACAAAGCCACCCCGTTATGATGCAAATTGCCAGTTAATTAACCCTACATCTGAAAGAATTAGGAATCTGACTTATCAACAAAAAACAATTGCTCCTAACCAAGAATTCTTAATTGCCACCAATAATTATCGTGCTTATAGTGGTATATTTCCAGGTACTGGTGAAAAAAATGTCAAATTTAATTCTCCTGACGATCTAAGAGTAATTCTTTCAGCCTATATTACCAATACTACCCAAAAATATAGTATAACGAATGTTACCATCGACAATAATTGGCAAATTTCTCCAATTACTAGTAACACAAAATTAGATATTCGCTTTGAATCATCACCAACTGATGAAGCTAAAACCTATATCGAGAAACATTCACTATACCCTATTCATTTTATCGATACAGATACATCTGGTTTTGGTGTTTATAAGATAGATTTGCAGTCTCCTGTTAACACTCAACCTAAAATTTAGTTAGATTTATTACGGCCAAAAGGATTATTAATATGAAAATTGAAAAACTGATTGAACTTGCTAAAACAGCCCGTTCTAAAGCTTATGTACCTTATTCTAAATTTCAGGTTGGTGCCGTGCTAATTACTGAAGATGATGAAGCAATTTTAGGTTGTAATATTGAAAACGCATCTTATGGACTAGCAAATTGTGCCGAAAGAACGGCAATTTTTAAAGCGGTTTCTGAAGGTAAAACAAAATTTAAAAAATTGGTGGTAATTGGAGCTACTGATGGGCCAATTTCACCATGTGGAGCTTGCCGTCAAGTTATTAGTGAGTTTTGCGCTAAAGATATGCCTGTTATTTTGACCAACATGCAGGGAAAAATTCAAGAAACAACAGTTGGAGAATTATTACCTTGGTCTTTTTCACCAAGTGATCTTGATTAACATTATTTTTTAACAATAAAAAATAATAATTAGGACTTAAAATTTATTTTGTATAAACAAAGCAATACACTAATTTTATTTATTGATAGTAAGAGAGAATAGTAATGAGATTTGTAGATATTATAGAAAAAAAACGTGACGGCAATGTATTAACCACTGATGAAATCCAATTTTTTATCACTAATTATACCAATGGAACTATCCCCGATTATCAAGTTAGTGCTTTATTAATGGCAATTTATTATCAAGGTATGACTTCCAAAGAATGCGCAGATTTAACCTCGGCGATGATGTATTCTGGCGATACTGTTGATCTGTCTTCAATCAAAGGCATTAAAGTTGATAAACATTCAACTGGCGGTGTAGGTGACACTACAACATTAGTTCTAGCTCCTTTAGTAGCAGCTTTAGATGTTCCTGTAGCAAAAATGTCCGGACGAGGGCTTGGTCACACGGGCGGCACCACAGATAAATTTGAATCGATTCCTGATTTTAAAATTGAATTAAGTAAACAAGATTTTATTAATCAAGTTAATAATAAAGGCCTTGCAGTTATTGGTCAATCAGGCAATTTAACCCCAGCAGACAAGAAACTTTATTCGTTACGTGATGTAACAGGTACTGTTAACTCTATTCCTCTTATTGCAAGTTCAATTATGAGTAAAAAATTGGCAGCGGGTGCTGATGCCATCGTTCTTGATGTTAAAACAGGTGATGGTGCGCTAATGAAAGATATGGCCGATTCAGAAAAATTAGCCCATGAAATGGTAAATATTGGTAATCAAATTGGCCGTAGAACCATGGCAATTATTTCGGATATGTCTCAACCTCTTGGTTTTGCAATTGGTAATGCTCTTGAAGTAAAAGAAGCAATTGATACGTTAAAAGGTCATGGTCCAGCCGATTTAACCGAACTGGTTTTAACATTAGGTAGTCAAATGGTTGTACTTGCCGATAAAGCAAAAACATTAGAAGAAGCCAGAATAAAACTTCAAGAAGTCATTAAAAATGGTAAAGCTATCGAGAAGTTTAAAACCCTAATTGAAGCACAAGGCGGTGATAGTTCGGTCGTTGATCATCCTGAAAAATTGGCTAGTGCACCTTACCAAATTGCCCTACCAGCCCTTAAGTCAGGTTATGTATCAAAAATTATCGCAGATCAAATCGGGATCGCTGCAATGCAATTAGGTGCTGGTCGTGCAACCAAAGAAGATATTATTGATCCCGCTGTTGGAATCGTGTTACATAAAAAAGTAGGCGACAAAGTTACTGAAGGTGAAGCTTTATTAACGATACACGCCAATACTGATAAGCTTGATACTATCAAGCAAAAATTATATGACAATATTACCATTAGTGATAACGCAACTGAGCCACAACTTATTTACAAGGTGATTACAGGATAATAGCTGTTATATAAGGATTTAGGAGATACCATGTACTATTATCAGTTTAATAAAAAATTATCATTACTTGTTTGTATGGGGCTATTTTCAGCCTCTTGCATGGCCGCTGTTTCCACAAAAAGCTCATCAGTTCCAACTTTAGAAAAAGACAAGTCTTATCAATTTACTATTTTGCATACCAATGACCACCACGGCCGTTTTTGGCAAAATGATATTGGTGAGTATGGGCTTGCTGCTCAAAAAACCGTAGTAGATGAAATTCGAAAAGAAGTTACGGCAAAAGGAGGGAAATTACTGCTGCTATCAGGTGGTGATATTAATACTGGTGTCCCTGAATCTGATGTACAGCAAGCCAAACCTGATTTTATTGGCATGAATGCGGTTGGTTACGATGCTATGGCTGTGGGTAATCATGAGTTTGATCATCCTTTGCCTATTATTCGTGAGCAACAGAAATGGGCAAAATTTCCTTTTTTATCGGCAAACACTTACTTTAAAGGCACAGATAAACGTGTATTTGATGCCTATAAAATGTTTGATTTGAATGGTATTAAAGTTGCTGTGTTTGGTTTAACCACTGACGATACCATTTTTCTTGCTTCACCCAAAAATACGGAAGGCGTCGAATTTCGACAAACCTTACCCGAAGCACAAAAAATAATTAAACAGTTAAAAGATAATGAACACCCTGATATGATTATTGCTGTCACTCATATGGGGCATTATGAAAATGGTGAACATGGCTCAATGGCACTGGGTGATGTTGAATTAGCCAGAAATTTACAGGCCGGCGATTTAGATATGATAGTGGGAGGACACTCACAAAACCCTGTGTGTATGGCTAGTCCTAATAAACGTATTACCGAATATGTACCAGGTACACCTTGTGCGCCAGATCAACAAAATGGCACATGGATTGTGCAAGCCCACGAATGGGGGAAATATGTTGGACGTGCAGATTTTGTCTTTTTAAATGGCAAAATCACGTTAAAAAATTACCAATTAATTCCTATTAACCTTAAAAAAGAGGTTGATAATGGTAACAGTACCAAACGCCTTGAATATTACACACAAGAAATTCCTCAAGATAAATCCTTACTTGAAAATTTAAGACCTTATCAAGAATTAGGTAAACAGCAGTTGTTAGTGAAAAGTGGCGAGTTAAAAGGACGATTAGAAGGTAATCGAGATGTTGTTAGATACCAACAAAGCAATATGGGACAACTGTTACTCAGTGCTTTTGTTGAAAAAACCAATGCAGACGTTGGCATTATGTCTGGGGGGATGATTCGTGACTCATTAATTGAAGGTGATATTACTTATCGTGATATTTTAAAAGTAGAACCTTTTGGTAACAGTGTGGTTTATTTCGAATTAACTGGCAATGAATTAATTGATTATCTAAAAGTTGCATTAAGTAAAAAGCAAGGTTCGGGTGGGTATGCACATTTGAAAAATATAAACCTAACAAGAAATGGGAACAATATTGAAGATGTAAAAATTAATGATCAACCGATCGATTTACAAAAAAACTATCGCGTTGCTACACTTGACTTTTTAGCCGCTGGTGGAGATGGCTATCCAATAACTAATACATCACCGACTTACGTTGATACGGGGTATCGCGATGCCGATGTAGTAAAACAGTATTTTGAGAACCATTCGCCAATTACTGCGTCTGATTATGAACCAAAACAATTTATTATTGAGAAATAAATATTGAGATAATTATGAGCATGACCGAATTTCAACAAAGTTGTTATAATATTGTGACAGACCCCAATTTGTCACCCAAACAAAAATCAAATTTGCTCGCCTTAGCAGCAGAAAATAATTTACCTTATGTAGATCTGGATGAAGAAACACAACAAGCTTTAAATGACCGCGTTATTTGTGATATGTACGAAGGTCACGCACCTTATAAACCTCGTTATGTTTTACCTGATTATGTGAAATTTTTAAAACAAGGATCACAATGGCTAGAACTTAATCCAGCTGAAACATTTGATGATGCATTGAATTTACTTATCATCATCTATCATCATGTTCCTTCAGTAACTGGTATGCCTGTTTATTTAGGATGCTTAGATCAAATTTTACTTCCTTACGTTGGTAATCTTACTGAAGATGAGATTTATCAGCGATTAAAGCATTTTTGGATCATGCTTGATCGTAATTTACCTGATGCATTTATGCATGCAAACATTGGACCAACCGATAATATTATCTGTCGGGTAATCTTACGTATAGATAGAGAGCTCAAACAAGTTGCTCCAAATTTAACCTTTATCTATGATGAAGACATTACACCAGAATCATTATTATTAGTGACAATTGAAAATATTTGTGAAACAAGTAAACCCCATATTGCAAACAATAATTTGATCCAAAAAGATTTTGATGGCCAAGGATACGGTGTTGTAAGTTGCTATAATTCACTCCCTGTTGCTGGAGGAGGAAGCACGCTTTCACGAATCAATTTAAAAGAAGTTGCAGTACGTAGTAAAAATATAGAAGACTTTTTGTCAAATATCTTACCTCACTACTGTCAATTGCAGCTCAATCTTATTCAAGCAAGGTCAAACTTTCTTTACAATAAATCGAACTTTTTTAACAGCAGTTTTTTAGTTGAAGAAGGTTTAATTGATCCAAAACGATTTGCACCAATGTTTGGTATCTTTGGAATGGCCGAAGCAGTTAATATCTTGCAAGAAAAAACAAATTTAGCTGGACGTTATGGTTTTGATGAACAAGCTAATGAACTTGCATTAACTATTACACAATTAATTGCCGAATTTATTGATAACCATACAATAGATTATGCTTGGAAAGGGAAAGCAATGCTGCATTCACAATCAGGCATTAGTATAGATAGAGCAACAACACCTGGATTAAGAATACCATATGGGCAAGAACCCGATCCTGTCACTCATATTATGGCACTGTATAAACATCACCAGTATTTCACTTCGGGTATTAGTGACATTTTAACAATTGATGAGACCATAAAAAATAATCCCCTAGCCTTGCTACAAATTTGTAAAGCTGCTTTCAAATTTGGTTTCCGCGAATTTACTGCCAATATCAGTGGTAATGATCTTGTTCGAGTTACAGGTTATATGGTGAGATTATCTGATATTAAAAGATATAAAAAAGAGGGTTCGCGAATTAATACTACTTTCTTAGGAGCCGAAGCTGCCGAAAATACCGAAAATAATAGTTATTTATGTCGAAAACCACGAGTAATTAGTCATGAGCAAGTCATGGGCAATCGTTAATAAGCTTTTACCCTTTTCTTGTGTAGATGGACCTGGTAATCGACTAGTTATATTTTTACAAGGATGTAATTTTCGTTGTTTAAACTGCCATAATCCTTATACGATATCATTGTGCAAGGATTGTGGTCAATGTGTTGATACTTGTCCACACAAAGCATTAAGTTTTAGTAACAATAAAGTTATATGGCAAACTTCAAATTGTCAGCAATGTGATACTTGTATTAATACTTGTAAACATTTTTCATCACCAATGACTTATAGATATAGTGTAGATGATATTTTAATCGCTATCCGGAAATATCTACCATTTTTAAATGGTATTACCATAAGTGGTGGAGAAGCAACAATGCAGTTACCCTTTATTAAAGAGCTATTCAATGTTATCAAACAATCTAACGATTTAAAGCACCTTACCTGTTTTATTGATAGCAATGGTTATTTAACTAAAACAGGATGGCAAAAAGTAGAAAATGTGATGGATGGCGCAATGATTGATCTCAAAGCTTGGGATAATGATGTGCATAAAAAGTTAACGGGAAGAGACAATCAACGAGTAAAAGAAACGATTAACTATCTGGCAAAAATAAAAAAACTATATGAGGTAAGACTTTTAATTATTCCTAATCAAACAGATCTACAAGTTAATGCTAAAAATATTGCCAAATTTTTAATTGATTTAGATCCCAATATTCAAATAAGAATTAATGCTTTTCATAATCATGGTGTACGTGGTATCGCTAAAAACTGGCCATCCGCCAGTAGGCCTGAAGTAGAACAGTTTGCAGAACAATTAAAACAGCATAGCCTACAACATATTATATTACCTAATGTTTATTTGTAATGGTAATAACTTGTTACTTTTAAGTATCAATAAATAACAGATAATTTATACCAATGTGTAAATACTTCAAACTTAGTCAAGATTCAAGTAGAAATTATGCTGCTTGTTTAAGGATATTTACAATAGAATTATATAATATTAATAATACTTTATATCATAACTGATAATATTATTACATTAAGTAAAAAAGATAAACCTGAGTTGGCTTTAATTATATGGTTCAGTTCTATATTGAATAGATCACTATTAGATAGCTTTAACTAAATGGTTTTAAATGCAGAAAAGGGACAATTGTCCCTTAAACTAGAAAAATATTATTTATTCTTTTTAAATGCAGTTGCAAATGCATTTCCCATGACATTATTAGTCATTGAAGATGAATGTTGTTTTTTAGTATTGTTAACCGAACGTTCATTAATGAATTTTCGATTATCAGTTTTTGGCGCAGCAGGATCATCTAATCGCATTGATAAAGCGATACGTTTTCGTGGAATGTCAACTTCTATCACTTTAACTTTGACTATATCACCAGCTTTTACCACTGTTCTTGGATCATCAACAAACTTATCTGATAAAGCTGAAATATGCACTAAACCATCTTGATGCACACCAATATCAACAAACGCACCAAAATTAGTTACATTAGTAACAGATCCTTCCATAATCAGACCTATTTTTAGGTCTTCCATCGTTTCTATATCATCAGCAAACTGCGCAGTTTTAAATTCAGGTCTTGGATCACGACCAGGTTTATCAAGCTCTTTGATAATATCTGTAACTGTTGGCACACCAAAATGATCATCTACGTAATCGATTGCTTTAAGTGATTTTAAATAGTTTGTATCACCTAAAATTTCTTTTAAAGATTTGTGATTTTTTTCTAAAATTCGTTCTACAACTGGATAAGCTTCTGGATGAACGGCCGATGCGTCAAGAGGATTTTTACCATCCATTATACGTAAAAATCCAGCGCACTGTTCAAATGCTTTAGGACCTAAGCGAGCCACTTTCAATAATTGTTTACGATCCGTAAATTGTCCATTTTCATTACGCCAATTAATTATATTTTGAGCTATTACTTTATTAAGTCCAGCAATACGAGCAAGTAACATCATCGAAGCAGTGTTTAAATTCACACCAACGGCATTAACACCATCTTCAACAACAGCATCAAGTTTTTTTGCTAACTGAGTTTGGCTAACATCATGCTGATATTGCCCCACCCCAATCGATTTAGGATCTATTTTAACAAGCTCTGCTAATGGATCTTGTAAACGACGTGCAATTGATACTGCACCACGAATAGATACATCTAAATCAGGAAATTCTTGCGCTGCTAGTTCTGATGCAGAATAAACCGAGGCACCTGCTTCGCTTACAATTACTTTTTGTGCTTTCACTTCTGGATATTTCTTTTGAACATCAAGATAAAAACGTTCAGTTTCGCGCGAAGCAGTACCATTACCAATGGCCACTAATTCAACTTGATATTTAATACAAAGTGCGGCAATAACCATAGCTGCTTTATCTGCCTGCCCTGTATGAGGGTAAATCGTTTCAGTCGCAACTAATTTACCTGTTGCATCAACAACAGCTATTTTTACACCTGTCCTTAAACCAGGATCCATGCCCATAGTAACTTTCATACCTGCTGGAGCAGCCATTAACATATCATGTAAGTTAGCAGCAAATACGTTAATCGCTTCTTCCTCTGCTCGCTCACGTAATGTTGTCATTAATTCGGTTTCCATGTGCATCAGAATTTTAATGCGCCATGTCCAATTAATCACAGCTTTGCGCCATTTATCTGCTGGCTGTTCATTAAAATGGACGCCTAGATATTCAGTGATAATTTGTTCACAATAACTCTCTTTAGGCGCTTGTTCAAATTGCGGATCAGCATTTAAGGAGAGTTGTAAAAAGCCTTCATTTCGTCCTCGAAACATTGCTAATGCACGATGAGATGGTATTTTAGAAATCAGCTCGCTTTGTGAAAAATAGTCTCGGAATTTAGCTCCTTCTTCCTCTTTACCACTCACCACTTGCGAAACTAAATGAGCATTATTCCAAAGATAATGACGCACTTTTGCTAATAATGCTGCATCTTCTGCAAAGCGCTCCATCAAAATGTAACGAGCTCCATCCATTGCTGATTTTGTATCAGTAATACCTTTGTCGGAATTGATATATTTTTCGGCTTCAATTACTGGGTCAAGTATGGGATTTTGCCATAAGTCGTCAGCTAATGGTTCAAGCCCTGCTTCAATGGCAATTTGACCCCGAGTTCGGCGTTTAGGTTTATATGGTAAATAGAGATCTTCAAGTTCAGTTTTACTAAGCGTTTGTGTAATACTGTTACTTAATTCTAATGTCAATTTACCTTGTTCTTCAATTGACTTTAAAATCGTTTGCTTGCGATCTTCAAGTTCACGCAAATAGCTCAATCGACTATCAAGAGTACGTAATTGGGTATCATCAAGCCCACCTGTCACCTCTTTTCGATAACGAGCAATAAAAGGAACGGTACTGCCCTCATCTAATAATTGAATCGCCGCTTGAACTTGTTCTGACTTTACGGCTAACTCACTGGCTATAATATGGCTAATTTGTTTATTCATCATGGTATTTTTAACAATTTTAAGCAAAGTAGTGATTATATACCTATCCTTGTTTCTGTTGCAATTCTGAGCCTTTTATCTCCTCCCTAAAAATTATAACTGCTAGTTATTGGGATATTTTTCGATTGGCTAACATTAAATAAAGCTAACCATAAATTTAACTTCTTTATTTAGAACTACATAATGCATAATACTGATGCTCAGGACCTCTATCACCATTAAATGCAGCATCATTCATATTAATATAAATAGGATCACCTGTAGAAATTGAATAATCGCTAGTCCAACCATAAGTTGGGTTATAAAAATTATCACCTTGAAAATACGCTAATCCCCCCCATTCAGTAATTAATCCCCCATGTACGGCTCTTTTGTAGTAGTTATCAGGATTATTACCATATTTATCTTGATGAAGCAGAAAGTTAGCATTACTCAACTCTCTGAGCGATGCTAATTTATATTCACCTAAACTTCTACACCAATCTTTTTGCTCTTGATATGTATCAATATATTCTCCTCTATTGATAAACCATTTAGTTATCCGGAAACTGTAACTAAGCATTACGCCTTGTTTGGTTTCGCCTATTATCTCAATATCAACAGGTAAATTCGCTTTGGGCGCTGTAGCTCGATTAGCACCTTTAGATGAGGAATCAGGACCTTTTAACGTAACCAGAACCATATTTTTCGCATCATAAGCCTTAAAACCACCTACAACTACTGCTCTTGGAGCCTCTGACTTTGTAACTGTCGCTGTAATTGCGCCAGGTGCTCCTTTATCAGGATCCGATGTTCTTACGATCCATTTTGTTGTGCTTAATGAATTATCAATATTCTCGGTAATTAAATAGAAAAAGAGACCATTTGCACCAACTGAAGGGAAATTATTTAAATAATCATTTTGTGCTACAAAACCATTCCAGTCTACCCAATCAAAAACAGATCTATCCCCCCAAGAATAAGCTGGAGCACTATAAAGCATATGTGGACTAGCATATTTGATAGCTTCACCACCTACTTGTACATTAAAATTTCGATAAGGTGTTTTTGTTATAGCAATCTTACTATCTGGGTAATTTTGAAAATTTGGAACTCCGTATTTTGTAGTTAATGCTACCCCACCACTAACTTTAATATAAGGATAAATACCACTTTTTACTAATTTTTCAAATGTCGTTTTTGTTTGATCGTCTGTTAATTTAACTTCTTTATTATTTTCGTCTTCGTAATACCATTCCAACGAAACTGGGTTATCCTTGTCCTCTGATAATTTAATATCTCCATCACCATCAACATCTATAACCTCAGAGCTTTCTGGTTGTTTAATTGCTGCTAATAAACCTAAACTTTCAGGAGTTTTAGTTGAAACATCTGAGCCTAATGCTGTGTTCAAATCACCTGTATAAAAATAGGTGTTTCCATTATAGATGACACCAAAATAATTAAATGCTTTATTGGATTGAATATTATTTTCAATTGAACTAATAAAACGAGGACTATTTCCATTAATAGGATTTGCAGTAACAGCCGATAATGCTAAAGATTTAGTTGAAAAAAAACTAATAAGACAAACTAGACCCCAAATTGGCTCTTTCCGTGTAGTCATATTCATTCCTAATGGTGATAATAATAACAACTTATTTATTTTATTATTGTATAATTGCGAAATTAAACTTATTTATGCGATATAATTAACTTAATTACTTATTGAGCAAGAGATATTCCAAGAATAAAATTAAAAAACGCAACACAAGCAATAAAAAATAATATCATCTCGATATTGATTTTTAAAGATTATTTAACGTTATTTTGATAAATATTAAAAAATAGAATAAATTTTATTAAATAAATGTCGAGTTTTTATTCGAATCATATATTTTAACAAAGAAATATCGAACTTTTACTCGAAAGATAAAGATTGCTATAAGGAATAAAAATATGAGAAAGAATAATTATATAACAAGAGAAGGTTATTTGAACCTTAATCGTGAATTGAAATATTTATGGAAAGAAGAAAGACCTCGCGTTACACAAGCTGTATCAGATGCAGCAGCCCTCGGCGATCGTAGTGAGAATGCAGAATATATTTATGGAAAACGAAGATTACGTGAAATTGATCGGCGTATACGTTTTCTTACCAAGCGACTAGAAACGTTAACAATTGTCGAACCACACCCAAAACAAGAAGGTAAAGTATTTTTTGGTGCATGGGTAAAATTGGAAGATGAATCTGGTAATTTACATATTTACCGTATTGTTGGTAGCGATGAATTTGATCCTAAAAAAAATTGGATATCAATTAATAGCCCTGTAGCAAAAGCATTAATAGGTCATAAAGTTGATGATGAAATAGCCGTTATCACCCCTAATGGCAAAGCATTGTATTATATTACTGAAATTAGCTATACCGAGTTATGCTAATATGCCCTAAATTATTCATTCCATTTGTTAAATCTAAAAACTATAAGATATGGGTAATTAAGTATATAATTATCAAAACATTTGTAATTTATGTAAGATATTATGATTTTCGTCAATCAACTATACATCTACCCAATCAAATCGATGCAAGGGATACAACTAACAAAAGCAAATACAGTTGATGGAGGCTTTGAGCATGACCGTATATTGATGCTTAGTGAACCCGATGGCACTTTTATCACGGCAAGACAACACCCTGAGCTCCTGAAATTCAAAACATTCATAGTAAAAAACGAAGTACATATTTCGCTATCTCCAACTGAAATGATAATATTTAATCTTGATGAGTTTTCGTTGAATTATGAGCCTACTGAAATTTGGGGTAATCATTTTACTTCATTAATTGCCCCTATAAGAGTCAATCAATTTTTCAGTCAAATTTTGCATAAAGATGTACAATTAAGATGGGTTGGTCAACAATTAACTCGTCGAACCAAACGCTATCCTGAAATTCCTGTTAGTTTTGCTGATGGTTATCCTTATTTGTTATTAAATAAAGCTTCATTTGATTATTTACAACAGCAATGCCCTGAAAAACTCGATATTAGACAATTTCGTGGAAATATCGTTATTCAAGGAGCACTACCTTTTGCGGAAGACGGCTGGAAAACAATAAAAATTGGCAATGTAATTTTTGATATTGTTAAACCCTGTAGTCGCTGTGTTATAACGACAATGAATATAAAATCTGCAACATTCTTAGCTGATAATGAACCAATTAAAACCTTACGTTACTTTAGAGCCGATAAGCAAGGTGAAATTGATTTTGGTATGAATATGATAGCCCGAAATCATGGAACAATTTCAGTTCACGATAAAATTGAAGTATTGGAACGGCAACCAGCTAAAAATTATATTAAAACCTTTCCAACAGAAACAAAAACTGAAGCAAAAGTTTGTACAATAAATTTTGAAAATCAAATAATTAAAGGTAATAATAAGCAAACTATTTTAGAGCAGTTAGAACAACATAAAATAGCATTACCTTATTCTTGCCGTGCAGGTATTTGTGGACGTTGTCTAGTTGAATTAAAACAAGGTGAAGTAGAGGCATTAACACAAGCTGCTATTAGGCGAAATAATAAAATTTTAGCCTGTAGTTGTGTGCCTAAAGGAGATATTACAATTAAATTACTTAAGAAATAGCCTTAAATTCAAAATTATCTGAAGTCAGCTTTTGTTCAGTAAATTTTTTCTCTACAGATATTAACCTATCATTCATTACTTTAATTGCTTCAGAAAACACAAACGTTTTATTCATTGCAATAAATGAAGCTTGTGCAATAATACAAAGAGATGCATTTTCCCCTGCTTCAACGACCATTAAACAAACTTTTTGTCCATCTTCTTGTAAAATTACCTCAACAATATCAGCTATTTTGGGCTTGTATAACATTGGTTGTTGTGAAAAATACCAACTTTTAGGCATTTGAGGCTTTAAAAAATTAGCTGCAACAATAGCGTTAATAGCTAGTTCAATCTTTTGTGAATCTGTCAAATTAAGTAACTGACAACTATTATAAAATTGATAATAAGACGTTGCGTCACTAACAGAAAATGGAAACTCACCAAAAACATCAGGAACTAACATTTTACTTGGATAACAAGAACGAAATAACATTTCAGATGAAACTTCAAGCATTAAACTATCGTATTCGCTATCAAAATACCATCGCCAACAATCAGTTGGTCGAAAAGTCATTTTCATTAATATGTTACCCTTATCATTTGATTTAAAATTGGTCAAAAAGATAACATAAATTACATAAAAAATAAATAAAAAGTTAAAATAAAAATAATTTAATTATATAATTTTTAAAAATTTAATTATAAAGTGAAAGGATCAAAAAAATATAAATTGGATCCAGTTAGATCCTTTTAGATCTAATCATTTTATACTGAAACATATACTTACCTGAAAGTTTTTTACAATAAATTCAATTTTTAGATACAAAAAAAGGTACTTTTCAGCACCTTTTTTATAATTATAAATAGCTATTTAGCTTGCAACATTGATGCGTTTCATATCAGTCATATAACTACGTAATTTACGACCGATTGTTTCAATTGGATGATTACGGATTTCTTCATTCACATCGCGTAATTGTGCATTATCAACACTACCTTCAGGGATCGCTTTACCTAGATCGCCAGCTTGTAACATTGGCATAAATTTTTCTTTTAATAGTGGTACAGCGGCATTAGCAAATAGATAGTTGCCATACTCAGCTGTGTCAGAAATAACAACATTCATTTCATACAAACGTTTACGTGCAATAGTATTAGCAATAAGTGGTAACTCATGTAATGATTCGTAATATGCTGATTCAGCTAAAATACCAGATTCAAGCATAGTTTCGAAGGCAAGTTCAACACCGGCTTTAACCATTGCAACCATAACAACGCCTTGATCAAAGTAAGCTTGTTCATCAATTTTACCTTGATAGTCAGCAGCTTTTTCAAAGGCGGTTTCACCTGTTTCTTTACGCCATTTAAGAAGGTTCGCATCATCATTTGCCCAGTCTTTCATCATAGTTGACGAAAACTCGCCTGATATAATGTCGTCCATATGTTTACGATAAAGATCCGTCATGATCACTTTTAATTCTTTTGCTAAAGCATTTGCTCTCAATTTAGCTGGATTTGATAAACGATCCATCATTAAAGTAATTCCACCTTGTTTTAGCGCCTCAGTGATCGTTTCCCAACCAAATTGGAGTAATTTACATGCATAAGCAGGATCAACACCATCTGCCACTAGCTTATCAAAACAAAGTAATGATCCTGTTTGTAACATTCCACAAAGGATTGTTTGTTCACCCATTAAATCTGACTTAACTTCGGCAACAAATGACGACTGTAAAACACCTGCACGATGTCCGCCTGTTGCCGCTGCCCATGCTTTAGCAATTGCTAGCCCTTCACCTTTTGGATCGTTTTCTGGATGAACTGCAATTAGTGTCGGCACACCAAAACCTCGTTTATATTCTTCACGAACTTCAGTACCAGGGCATTTAGGGGCTACCATCACTACTGTAATATCAGAGCGAATCTTTTCTCCTACTTCAACAATATTAAATCCGTGAGAATAGCCAAGCGCAGAGCCTTTTTTCATCAACGGTTGAATAGCTTGAACAACGGCAGAATGTTGTTTGTCAGGAGTCAAATTGATAACAAGATCTGCTGCTGGAATTAATTCTTCATAACTTCCTACTTTAAAACCATTTTCAGTTGCTTTCTTCCATGATGCGCGTTTTTCAGCAATAGCTTCTTTACGTAATGCATAAGATATATCTAAACCTGAATCTCGCATATTTAGACCTTGGTTAAGACCTTGTGCTCCACAACCAACAATTACAATTTTTTTACCTTTCAAAAAATTAGCTTCTGATGCAAATTCATCACGAGCCATAAAACGACATTGACCTAATTGTTCTAATTTTTCACGCAAATTCAATGTATTAAAATAGTTTGACATTTTTCTCTCCAAGAGTTTAGGTATTCATAATCAACAATAAAACACTATATAATACTTTTAATATTGCTAAAATTGATATATTTAAAATATAATATTGCATAAATCGCAATATACTTGCTAAGTTCAATGCTTTCTTTTACTCTAAACCACCCTTAATTTTGAATAAATCAATATGGATGCTCGATATAAACAAGCAAATAAAGAGGCTAAACTTTCTTTATTACTAACTTTTATTTATCTTCTTGGATGGATCGTTTGTGCATACTGTATTAACGACAAAATAGGATTTTTAGGTCTTCCATTGTGGTTTGAACTATCTTGCATTATGGTGCCTATCGGTTTTATATTGCTTTGCTGGTTAGTTGTAAAATTTCAATTTAAAAATTTCTCATTAGAACAAACTAAGTGATCTAACATGCATTTAGATATTATTGTACCGCTTGTCATCTATCTTGTTTTTGTATTCGCATTATCAATTTATGCTTATGTAAAACGCAAAAAAGTAAATCAATTTACTGATTATTTTATCGGTAATCGCACCATGGGAGGATTTTTACTCGCCATGACACTAGCCGCAACTTATATTAGTGCCAGCTCGTTTATTGGTGGTCCTGGTGCTGCTTATAAATTTGGCCTTGGTTGGGTGCTATTATCGATGATCCAAGTTCCAACTGTATTACTCTCGCTTGGTATTCTAGGCAAAAAATTTGCCATTTTAGCTCGTAAATATGATGCTATAACGTTAAGTGATATGCTTTATGCTCACTATAAAAGTAAAACTATTGTTTGGCTAGCAAGTATTACCCTTGTCGTTGCCTTTATCGGCGCAATGACAGTACAGTTTGTTGGTGGGGCTCGCTTACTACAATCATCAGTAGGTATACCTTATCATACGGGCTTATTAATATTTGGTATTGGTACGGTTATTTATACCGCATTTGGCGGTTTTCGAGCCAGTATATTAAATGATGCTTTTCAAGGGTTAGTGATGATCATAGGTGCTATATTATTACTTGGTGCTATTATCTATGCAGGTGGTGGAATCACTGCAATAATTGATCAGCTAATAAAAATTGACCCTGCTCTTTTAACACCACAAGGACCTAATGACTTTATGGACTTTCCGTTCATGGCTTCATTTTGGATATTAGTTTGTTTTGGTGTGGTTGGCTTACCTCATACTGCTGTTCGTTGTATGGCCTATAAAGATAGCAAAGCAGTACATCAAGGAATTATTCTTGGCACCATTGTCGTTACTGTTATTATGCTAACTATGCATTTATCTGGTGCTTTAGGGCGTGCTATTATTAGCGATTTAACCATTCCTGATCAAATAGTACCGACATTAATTATAAATGTATTACCACCTTTTGCTGCTGGAATCTTTTTAGCTGCTCCACTTGCCGCTATTATGTCCACCATTAATGCTCAATTATTACAAGTATCATCTGTTATCATCAAAGATCTGTTTTTAAGCATCAAAACTAATATTAATTTCAGTGATAAGTTTCTTACTCGGATTTCGGTCACTATCACTTTTATTTTTGGTGGGTTACTTATTTGGGCAGCATGGACCCCGCCTGATATGATTATTTGGCTAAATTTACTCGCTTTTGGTGGACTTGAAGCTGTCTTTTTATGGCCGTTAGTACTTGGATTATATTGGAAAAAAGCTAATGCTACTGGTGCTCTTTGCTCAATGCTTACAGGAGCTATAAGTTATACATTATTGGCAAGTTATAATATTAAATTATTATCACTACACCCAATAGTCCCCTCTTTAACTATTGGATTTATTATTTTTATTATAGCCAATATGTTTGACAATAAAAGGAAGAATTATGCCTTGGATTCAACTCAAAATTAATACAACCAACGATCTTGCTGAACAAATTAGCGAACAATTAGAGGAGTCTGGTGCTGTATCAGTCACTTTTCAAGATACCTTTGACACGCCTGTCTTTGAACCATTACCCGGCGAAACTAAACTTTGGGGTAATACCGATGTGATTGGGCTTTATGATGCTCAAACAGATATCGATGAATTAAGAGCAATATTAAATCTTGAACAATATTCTTATAAAATTGAACAATTAGAAGATAAAGACTGGGAACGTGAATGGATGGACAACTTTCATCCTATGAAATTTGGTGAGCGACTTTGGATTTGTCCTAGTTGGCGTGACGTGCCCGACACTAATGCTGTTAATGTTATGTTAGACCCTGGATTAGCATTTGGCACAGGTACTCACCCAACCACGGCATTATGCTTAACTTGGCTTGATAGTTTAGACCTTAAAGATAAATTAGTTATCGATTATGGTTGTGGTTCTGGTATTTTGGCGATTGCTGCGTTAAAATTAGGAGCAAAACAAGTAATAGGTATTGATATCGATCCTCAAGCCATTCAAGCTAGCCGTGACAATGCACAGCGTAATGATGTCAGTGAAAGACTAGATCTTTATTTATCAAAAGAGATCCCAGACAATTTGCAAGCAGATATAGTTGTTGCCAATATTTTAGCTGGACCATTAAAAGAGCTTGAACCACATATAAGTAAATTAGTAAAACCTGAAGGTAAACTAGGTTTATCTGGTATTTTAACTACCCAATCATCAAGTGTTTGCATGGCTTACCAACCCAATTTTAAATTAGATCCAGTGGTTGAACTTGACGAGTGGTGTTGTATCACTGGTAAAAAAAAATAAAAAAAATTAACGCTACCCCCTTTTAAGTTTGAAAAAAAATGCGTAATATAGCCGACTTTAATTTACTTAGCATTGGTGAACTAAAATTAAAGAATAATTTAATTGCTGCACCAATGGCTGGAATAAGTGATAAACCATTTCGTAATCTATGTCATCGATTTGGTGCTGGTATGACTGTTTCAGAAATGTTTTTAGCAAATTCTGATGTTTGGCATACCGATAAATCAGCTATGCGAATGATAGCGAGTGATGATGTTGGTATTCGTGCAGTACAAATTGTCGGTTCTGATCCCGACGAAATGGCTAAAGCTGCTGAATTTAATGTCAAACACGGTGCTCAGTTGATTGACATTAATATGGGATGTCCGGCTAAAAAGGTCAATAGAAAATTGGCTGGATCTGCTTTAATGCAGTATCCGGAACTTATTAAAAAAATTTTGCAGAAAGTTGTCGGTGCAGTTGATGTTCCGGTAACATTAAAAACGCGGACTGGATGGAATAAAGAAAATAGAAATTGCATAGAAATCGCACAAATTGCACAGGATTGTGGTATAAAGGCAATTACTATTCACGGAAGAACACGTGCTTGCTTATTCAACGGTGTCGCTGAATATGACTCTATTAGAGCAGTTAAAGAAAATGTTACAATTCCTGTAATTGCTAATGGAGATATTTGTACACCTGAACAGGCAAAAGATGTTTTTCAATATACGCAGGCTGATGCTATAATGATCGGGCGAGCGGCACAAGGGCGACCTTGGATATTTGAAGAAATTGCATTCTATTTAACACATGGACAGTTACAGAAAAACAAAAGTATTGATGAAGTAGAACAAGTTGTACTATCACATCTTGATGATCTTTATCAATTCTATGGAGAATACAAAGGATTAAGGATTGCCAGAAAGCATGTAAATTGGTACACCAAGAATTATGCTGACAGCGATCAATTCAGGCGCTTATTTAGTGTACTTAGCAATACAAGTGAGCAAGTAAACACTCTAAAAGCATTTTTTAGTAAAATTAGAAACAACCCAAAGAGTTAAGAATACTATGTCAGAACAACGCGTTACAGCTGCAGCACTTAAATTTACAACTGTAAATTCTCAAGACCAAATAACACAAAAGCCATTGCGTGATTCAGTGAAGCAAGCTTTAAAAAACTATTTATCACAATTAAATGGTGAAGATCCGACAGATCTTTATGAATTAGTGTTAGCTGAAGTTGAACATCCATTCCTTGATATGGTTATGCAATATACACGCGGCAATCAAACTCGAGCAGCAAATATGCTTGGTATCAACCGCGGTACACTTCGCAAAAAATTAAAACAATATGGAATGAGTTAATCTTCTATTATTTAACATTTTATAATATAAAAAGTACCTTAATATAAGGTGCTTTTTTTCTATTTTAGAACACAATGAGAAAATTCATTGAATTATCCTCTTTCATAAAATATATAAATAAACTGGGTTTCTATACCTCATAAGAATAGTTTTAATCTGACATTTGCGTTATTTTATAACGTAACTAGGAGTGTCATAATTGAATCAAACAGAAAAATCATTAAACCTAAATTATGGCTTTTAGAATTAACCAGCAACTTAGTACGCACAATAAGCCTGTAAAGTCATAGGATATAATCGAGATAATTATTATCGCTTTAAAAAATGAGCAATGAGAAGGGACTTGCTCTTCAAGAAATCAGTTGTAGTAGCTCAGATTTAATTTAAGCTAGTACATTTAAAAATGCATCTTTTAAGATTAGTGATCATGAAAATTCAATAATATATCTTCCACATTTTTTTGACTTATACAAATAATATTTAATAGCTATATTGAAACACATCCCAAAGCTAAAGATTCAATCGAATTTTACATGAATAAATTAAGAGAACGTTATTCAAGTAAATAGTGAAATCCCCCATATACTCTATGAGAATATTGTTTTATTTAAAGCAAAATAATTGGCGTTTTGAGAAAAACGTAACCGCAAAATCAAGCGAGGCGCAGATGATAAAATAAACAACTATAACAAATAGAAAGATTTCTGTTGGATAAATCATACTACGATTATTAATTTGGGTTGCAATAAAAGTAAATTCCGCTACTCCAACAATATAAGCCAGTGAAGTATCTTTAATCAGTGATACCCATTGATTTACAAAAGACGGCAACATCATTTTAAGGGCTTGTGGTAATATGATAAATATAATAACTTGCTTTTTAGTTAAGCCTAATGAAAACGCCGCTTGCCATTGTTCTTTAGCCACAGCAATCATACCTGCATGAACTGAATGTCCAATGTATGCAGCTCCTATCAAGGATAATGCAAATATTACCGTTGCAATTGCTGGCACATCTACACTAAGTAACACAGGTAGAAGAAAGTAAGTCCAGAAAATAAGCATAATGACAGGAATAGCTCTTAAAAAACCAAGTATACCAACTAAAAAATAACGCATAACTCCTTTTAAAACAGTCAACCCGACTCCAGCAAGAATACCCAAAAAACTTGAAAATATAATTGCGGCAAAACTCATTAACAGCGTTAAAAAAATTCCTCCGGGAAAATTTCCCCACATCATATAACTGAAATTGTGGTAAATAACCTCTAAACCTTTAAGCTCCATAAATGATTACACCTTACCTATTTGCAATCGTTTTACTTGATAAATATTACCCAAAGTTCCAACAATCACTATCGCCAAAATATATAATAAAGTTGCAATAGCAAAATCTTGAAAGGTTTTTAATGATTCGGTTTCAACTTGACGCGATACATAAGAAAGTTCTAACACACCAATAGCCATTGTTAACGACGAATTTTTTATAATATTCATGTACTGGCCAATTAAAGGCGGAAATGCAATACGAAAACTTTGTGGCAAAATAATAAATCGCATACTTTGCCACCAAGTTAAACCTAATGCCAATGAAGCCTGTTCTTGCCCCCGACTTACACCAGCTATACCCGCTCTAAATTCTTCGGCAATAAAAGCACTGGAATAACAAGTTAAACCAACTAAACCGATTATAAATTCAAATGATGGCATTTTCAGTGAAAAAAACAGCAACTGGATTTGCGGTTCGTCAAATAACCATAATTTAAATTCTATTGGTAATAAATTACCCACACCAAAATACCAAAAAAAGAGTTGAGGCAATAACGGAGAATAACGAAAAATTGCGTTATACCCCATTACTATAACTTGAATGAATTTAATTCGACTTTGTTGAGCAATAACCAGCAAAAAACCTAGTGATGTTGAAAATATAATGGTTAGCAATGAGATAGCTAACGTAACTAAAAAACCATCCCATAACCACCACAAATAACGAGGCTCAAGTAATTGCTCATACATAACTACTGACCTTTACCAATTTTAAAATCACCACGAGGCATCGCTGATGCAGTTTCAGGTCCAAACCAACGATTATAAATCGTTAATGCTTCACCATCTTTTTCTAGTGTTAACAAAATTTGATTCACTTTTTCTTTCAAGCGATCTTCCCCTTTTGGTATACCAACAGCTTGATATTCTTGAGTAATACTAAATGGTGAAATTTCAAATACAGCTCGTTGTTCTTCTGGTAAATTCGCTAATAGGCCGATTAATTTTGCATCATCTTGAGTAATTGCCTGCACAACACCATTACGTAACGCTGCAAACGCAAATGGTGTATCATCATAAGAAATTACTTTAGCTGTTGGGTATTTTTCTCGCAATGTAATTTCCATAACTGTACCTTTATCGGCACCAATACGAAGATTTTTCAAATTATCTGCTGATTTCAATACTCCTTTTTTTGCTACAAATTTCTGACCAGTCGCAAAATAAGGAAGACTAAAATCAACAGTTTTTGCTCTTTCATCAGTAACGGTAAAATTAGCTACAATTAAATCGGCTTTTTGGGATGTTAATAACGGAATTCGATTGGCCGGATTAGTCGGAACTAGCTCAACATTAACCTTTAATGCTTTTGCTATCTCGTTGGCATAATCAACGTCAAGACCAACAATTTTATTTGTCTTTTCGTCAATATAACCAAATGGCGGATTACTATCAAATACCGCTATTTTTATTTCTCCTCGTTTCTCAATATCATCAAGGCGATCTGCATAAGCAGAATTTGCACCTAACAAACTACTTACTAATGCAACAACAGCTAGTGATTTAGTCAACAATTTCATTCTGATTCTCCCTCAATCAAGGTTATGTTATGTACCGTTAAAGTCTAGCAACAAAGAATCGAATAAATAAATAACAAATACTCACATGGTTATAACTTAAAGTTATATGTAGTAGCTTTCGATTAATGACATTAAAAAAACTAATACAAGCTAAAACAGCTTATATCACTATTTTGATTTATTTAATAATATTGATTTACCCTACTATCTCGCTATCAACAAAAAAATAAGCAATTTCTTTTTCAGCCGTGGCTAGAGAATCTGAGCCATGTACGGCATTTTCAGTCATACTGTCAGCAAAATCAGCTCGTAAAGTGCCTGTGGCTGCTTTAGATAAATCAGTTGGTCCCATCAATTCTCGATAACGCTTAATAGCATTATCGCCTTCGAGAATCTGAACAACTATCGGCCCAGATATCATAAATTTAACCAACTTATCAAAAAATGATTTACCTTGGTGCTCAGCATAAAATCCTTCTGCCTGTTCTTTTGTTAATCTAAGCATTTTTAAGGCAATAATGTTAAGTTTTGCTTGGCTAATACGGGTTTCAATTTCACCAATCAATTGTTTTTTAACGGCATTAGGTTTGATGATAGATAAGGTTCTTTCAATAGCCATAGGTTTGCTCCTTATTGGTTTAATCAAGGGTAAATGTCATTCGTGAAATTTGTCCACTTTGATCTAATAAAAATAGATGATGTAAACCTTTATGAGTAACTGTCAAAGCTACCTTTTGATCGCCATACGTTTTCTCAATAAGTTGACCATCTAAAAACCACCATTTGTCACCAACACCACCTTGTGGAGTTAGATCGATAGTGACATCTTGCTGCCCAGGTAATCGTTTTACCAATTGCTTATCTTGCAGCCCAATAATATTGAGTGGCAAAAAGATATCTTTACCAAACACTGGGCAATGATTATCAACTTCAGGAATTAGCGATTGTCGACGTTCTTTGGGTAGTAGCCAATTTTCTAAAGCTATTGGCCAAAGTGCAACCTGTTTTTTATGTGCATTGCTACAGTCTGCTGACACACGTTTGCCGGCATCATTTACCCAAATAGTCACCCACCCTGAACGATAAATATTATTATTAAGTGCCGTTAGAGTATCAAGTGTTGGAGGTATCATATTATTTAATACCCATGCATTTTTTTGACGGTGGCAGTTTTCATCAGTTGCAGGTAACTTTTGTCCTGATGGCCAACAAATTTTTTCTAAGGTTACTGTTGTCGGTTTAGTTACTAAGGGAAGTGGGCGATTTATTCGTCGCTCTTTATTTAATAATAACGTGTTAACTTGTTGTAGTATCGGCACCGCTGTAATACTGCCATATTGACCAACAACGGGCGTTCCATCAGGACGACCGACCCAAATGCCAATCAAATAGCGAGGATTGATCCCAATCGCCCATGCATCACGATATCCATAGCTAGTGCCTGTTTTATAGGCAAGCTGATAATTATTAACTAGCATCTGTCTTGTGATCCATGCACTTCCATCGCTAATAAATGGCTTGCTTAGTAAGGGATCTGCTTGCGTAAATCGTAAAGGACTTACTTGCCCATGACGAGCAAAGGCACTATATGCGCTAACTAAATTATCCATTCTTAACGACGCACCACCCAAAATATACGATATATTAGGATCATTACCTTTAGATTGAAGCGATAAGCCAATACTAAACAGCTTGCCAGCAAATCGTTTTGGTCCATAAAGCTCAATTAACTCAACAGCAGGTAAGTTTAATGAATTCTTTAATGCATCTGAGGCACTGATTGGTCCATAAAAATCTTCATCAAAATTCGTAGGTCGATAATCAGAACTGATTCTAGGTGTATCTTGCAATAACGATTCAGAATGAATCATGCCGTCATCAATCGCTAAAGCATACATAAAAGGCTTTAATGTCGATCCAGGAGATCGAAGCGAACTTATCATATCAACCTGACCGAATCGCTCTTTATCGTTAAAATCAACCGACCCAACATAGCCTTTTACGGACATATCCGTATGATCGACAACTAAAATAGCTAGTGAGTTTTTGGGAGGTAACTGATTTTTACGATTAGCAGCAATATCTTCAAGGCTGTATTGAAGAGAGAGATCGATATTTGATCGAATAATATCAACATCAGGATATTGTTGACTTAACCTTCGAGCTAATAAAGGAGCTAATTGTGGCTTTTTACGTGGGTAAACCCATACTTCTTCTTTTCTAACTTGCTCTATAATATCAGATGACCATACCTGATATTGGGCCAATCTTGCTAGAACTTTGTCGCGTGCTTGTTTGGCTCGTTCGGGGTACCTATCAGGACGCAAACGACTGGGTGCTTGTGGCAATACGGCCAATAAAACCGCCTCACTACGTGTTAACGCTTTGGGCTCTTTACCAAAATATGACCAACTAGCAGCCCCTAAGCCTTCGATTGTCCCGCCAAATGGGGCTCGATTAATATATAAAGTTAAAATTTCATCTTTTGTAAAATGTAATTCAAGTTGTAGTGTTCGAAATATTTGTTGTAACTTTCCTGCCATGGAGCGATCGTGTGGATAAAGTAACCTTGCAACCTGCATCGAAATAGTACTACCACCTGAAATAATTCTTTTATTGGTGATATTTTGCCAAGCTGCTCTCAATAAAGAGGCAGGATTAATACCAAAATGATCATAAAAATAGCGGTCTTCATAATTTAATAACACATCTAGGTAATCATTGGGAACTTCATCTAACTTGATAGGATACCGCCAAACACCATTTTCATCAGCAAATCGCCACAGAGGCGTACCATCTTGCGCAAGAATTGTTTGTGTCGTTTTATTTTTTGTTATTGATAAAGGATAAAAGTGATCGGCAACAAAAAAACTACCTAATAACAAAAGGATAGAAAAAAATAAGAAAGCCAGAATTTTAAGTAGGTGCTTTTTCATTTTGTCAAAAAGTTTCAGGTAACACTATGTTTCGGTATAATATGTTTCAGTATAAATAGATGCCGCTAACAATTGTTAGCGGATAATCAATTTGTTTACATTTTAAAAATCAAATTTAATTGATACATACTAGCTATTGTTGTTTAGGTTCATTGGGCTCTACATTGCGCTCAACAATAGACATTAAGTCAATTGATTGACCAATTGCAAACCGATCGGGGCGATACATAGATTCAACATAAGGGTATGGAATCATATAATTACCAGCCGTCACAGCTCTAGCCAAATAAGCAACCTGCGATCGATAAGTACCATCGCTCACATAGTGATTAATATCAACAGCTGCAACATATCTATCATCACGGAATTCTTGATATTTAATATCATTGCTATCTTCATCTTTCAACAAATTGGCAATTTCCGGTATTGCCTGTAGACTCACACTACTATTTGTGAGATTTTGATTTTCTAACTCAAGTCCAGCAGGTAAAAAATCAACAATTAACGCATCGTGAACGACTTCTTTATGTGCTCTAACATCCAATAATACCACCACTAAATCACCCACTTTCAAGTGATGAGGTTGAATTTTGTTACCTTTCAAATCGTAATAAGAACGATTGATAGTTAAAACATTTTCATCACTCGTTGGTGCAGGTGCTTTCTTGCCATAGCCTGATACGGTAAATTTAATATAAAGTGGTTGTGCATTTTCTGGATTAGAAATCGTTAATCTATTGGCTAAATTAGCAAAATCAAAAGAGCGTGATAAAGTCGAATCAACCTCATTTGACTGCTCGTTGAGCACCACATTAAATTTATGTGAAGATTTATGTTGTTCTAATGACCAGCCAGCCACAAATAATGCGTTAAGTTCCTGAGTTGAAAAATAACGAGTATCATTAAGCAAATCAGATAACTGAATTAAATAATCAGCTTGCTTATCAACACTTAAATTATTTTCTACCAATAAAGATAAAACTAATGCATTATCACGAATAGCACTACCATATTCGCCTAACCAAGAATAGCGATTATCATAACTTGTTGTAAATACTCGAGGCATCAAATTATTATAGATATTATCAAAACCAGCCAGCTTGGCGGAAAGCGCTAACTGAGCAACTGGTAATGGTGACAATACTTTAAAATCACTTTCAGTGATCTGTTGATACATCCGATTAATTTCATTACGCATAGGCACAGTGATTTTATTTTGCCTTGCCAACACAGCTAAAGCATAAGCTTTAGTTGCAAATTGCGTATAATTGCTTGCTTGTGAATTATCATAGTAGCTTTGTAACCCATTAAATGCATTGGCATCATAAGTATATTGGCTAATGCGGGTAATTGCGGCATCAAGCGCTTTATTATTGACATTATAACCACGCTCACTTGCTTGGATTAAAAAATCAGTTGCATACACCGTTAACCAATATTCCTCGGCACTGTCTTTACTCCATAAACCAAAACTACCATTATTACGTTGCATTGATAAAATTCGCGAAATACCTAGTTGTACTTTTTCACGTCGTTTGTCATCTGATTCAGTTTTAATCCCCAATGCAGAAAGCTGCTCTTGGTTTGCATATAACGATGGCATTAAACCACTAACAGTTTGTTCTAAACAACCATATGGATAAGCAAATAACTCTTTAATATACTGAGCAATATTAAGCGGAGGCTGATTTGATACAATTAATTTACCCTCAACGGTATTATCAATCATGTCAACAAGACTACCTTCTGGCAACGACCAACTTTCACCGCCATTTATTGCCATGGAATAATATTGTGTAGTTGCGGAATAACCAGGTCTAACGCCAATGTTCCAAGATCGTTTGATCTGATACTCAGAACCATCTTCTAACAAAATACCCTTAACATTAATGGTAACAGAACCTTTCCCATAGCCATAATCGGCCATGATTGGCACTTGAATAATCTGTCTTTGCTTACTATTTAATGTTAATGTTGTTACTTTAGATGAATCTTGATGAACCAAACCATCAGTAGACACCTCAATCTGCATTGTTTGCGTTTTTTCGGTTAGATTATTTAGATCTAGTGCCAAGGTAGCCTGATCACCACCCGATAAAAAGCGAGGTGTAGATAGCTCAGCAACGACTGGCGAGGCAACTAGCATAGTTTGTTCAGCCTTACCAAAACGTGTATCATCCCACGCTTGTGCCATTATGCGCAATTCACCATTAAAATCAGGCAAATCAAGCTCAACAACGCCCTCGCCATCATCATTTAGCTTAATGGTTTGCAATTGCTGAGCCACAATATTGACATCATTTGATGGTTTTTTGCCGTTAGCGCTAGCACCAAGCATTGCATCACCACCAAAGCTCACATTGACATTACGACCTTTACCTTCAATCAACTTACCATAAACATCATAAATATCGACGTTATAACGTTTACGACCTAAAAACGCACTATAAGGATCAGGGGTAACAAAATTGGTAATATTCAACACGCCAGAATCCACAGCCGAAACCAACACCGTTACCTTACGATCTTTTTGGATTGATTTTTTATCCAATTTAATTTTTATTGGAATGGTTTTTTCAGGCTCTGTCTTTTTCGGTGCTTCGATATTGACATTTAATTGACGATCTGAAGTATCAATTGGTAGATAAAGCAAACCAATAGCTCGCTTAATTGTCTGCACTGTGGCATCGGTTGATGGACGAATAATCATCGCATTAATATAAATATCATGACGTTCCCAGTTTTCAATTGGAATATCAACATCAAGACCATTATCATCAATGGTAATATTTTTCTTCCACAATATACCGTCATTAGTTTCAAGCGAAATATAACCAGAACCAGCAACAGGAGCTTGAACATGAATTTTTGCGGTATCACCGACTGCATAAGCCGTCTTATCAAGACTTAATTTAACCTGATCAGGGCGAACAGAATTAGTACCGTTGGTATTATCTTCCCAATTATAACCACTTCTAAAACGTATACTACTTATCACATTACTTTTAGTATCAACCACCTCAATACGATAAAAACCATAATCATTGGTTTGATAAGAAACTTTAGCTATACCATTTTCAGCAATAGAAAGCGGTTGCTCTTGCACAACAAATTCACTCGAATTGTACTCTTGATGCCATCCTGAATCGCTAGACCAGCTCCAATAGTAATTACGACGCTCACGAACAATCCTTGCCTTTAAATTCTTTGTTGCTAATTTATTGCCCTCAACGTCAACATAAGCGACTTCAAACTCAGCATTATCGCCTTTATCAACCGTTGGGCTTTTTTCATAGCGATCTGTCGACCAATCATAATAAGGCAATTGAGAAAACAACGCCCGCACAGCTGGCATTTGAACGCTTGGCCAAATCGCTTGGCTTGCATAACGAGTCACAGGGCGACCGCCAGAATCAAGCAAACTTGCCTGTAAAACCACATTAACTGGCGAACTCAATTTACCCCAATTGCTTGTATCAACTACTACTTGCGCATTTCCGTTTTTATCTAAAGTCGTCTCAACATTATCAAGTTGACTAACCTTATTACTGTTAGTTACATCACCAATGTTATAATCGGCAAGTTGAGGAATCGAATCAACTTTTTTAAGATAAATATGACCATCTAACGTATTTCCTGCGGCTGGAGCACCATAAAGGTACCAACCTTTAACATCAAAATTGATATGTTTATCAAACTGAATCGGATTAGTTGATGCGGTTGTAATTTCCATCCCCATACGTTCTGGCAAAAACTCTTCCACATTAAAATAAGCATAATGGTAATCAATATTACCTACATGAAAACGAAACGCCCATTTACCCGTTGCCGCACTTGCTGGAATGACATATTTCCATTGATACAAACCGCTTGAATCTTCATTTTCTTTAACCGTAAAATTGTCAACCACTAAATTATCGGGCGACATAACATCAACCACAATCGGTTGAGCAGGAAATGGCTGACCATCGGTATCACGCAAAAGTGCATTAAAATAAACTGTCTCTTTTGGACGATATAAATCACGAGAACCAAAAGCAAATAATTGTTTTTGATAGAAAGGAGATCCCGTTAAATTATATTCGCTTAAATTCAACGCACCATGTTCCAAATCAACCAAAGAAATTTGCTTGCCATCGCTTGCTGTCAGCAAGGCATATTCCATATCATCTGGCAACATTACATCGGCATAACCGTTTTCATCGGTTTTTGTTGAAATCGTTCTACAGCCCTTATTGCTATCACGCTCTCCTTTTCTACATAACACCGATACATCAATGTCTGAAAGCGGTTTACCATCATCTAAAGCATGCGTCATGATCGTCAAATAACCATAATGATAATCACGCACCGAAACGCCAATATTACTGACAAAAAATAAAGACGCAGGATTTGAATAATCATAGCTACCCGCTTTACTCATCACCGCAAAATAAGCACCCTCTTGTTGCAATGGTGAAATGGACGATAAATTAAGTAATACTGTTTCTTGCGAATTACGTTTTGGATTTAAATCAAAGCGAGACGTATAAACTAAATCAGCAAACTGTTGAAAATCCTTAGAGTCCCAACTTGATAATTGTTTAATAAAACCATAACCAGCAATAAAATCGGACAGCTTTTCAGGCTTAATTCTAAAAAAGTTAACATCAACCTTATCAACGTTAAGAGTAACCACAGGCAAACCGCTCATTGATTTGCTTGGCAACAAATAGCCACTACTAGCAAACCCAACCATTGGCTTACGATCTTGGGTTTTAATGTTAGTTTGATAAACCCAACCTAAATTACTGCCATTAATGCCTGCTAACATCTTATCAATGGTGAGATCTAATTGACGATTTGGTTCAAGATAGCGATGTCTTAATTCTAATCCGTTATCCGACAACTCCCAAGCTCCGTCAACATTACCCGTTTGGCGATCAACTAAACGAAGCAAATTAGAAAAATTGAGTTTAGGATTTAAAGGAACCGAAAAGGTAATAACTAAAGTACTTGAACCATCAATAATGACCTCTGAACTATCAATAACAGTTAATTCTTTACCGTGATATTTTTCAACTAATTCTGGTGTGGGGTTAAAGGCTAGTTTTGACGATTCATCTTGTACGATATCGTTGTCATCACTAGGATTGCTAATATCAGCGGTTGTATTATTATCAATAACTTTTGTTTCTGATTGCGTTTCTGCCTGTTCAGCGCGTGTGTTTTGTTCAGCGTCTTTATTATCACAACCAGCTAATGCTAACAGCAGGCTAAATACAACTAAATGCTTTACTAACCCCATTTTCCACCCCATAAACAATAATTCTTATTACTAATTATTTTTATCTAAATTTTAACCACATATTATGTACTACCTTTGACCTTTTAGCAAAGGGTGTTTAGTAAGAATAGTTATAGTGGATTGGCTGAAAAATGTAGCCGACTTAAAGTTGCTCGTCTCAGCCATAATATTCACCTTTTTTAAACTATCTTCGCCTTGTAAAATATTTAAATTTGTACCAATTTCTATCTACCTAATAAAACCAAATTCATCAATCCCTAATTAGCCTACTAACAACCTACTTTAGTTGAAGGGACATTTTAGTACTAGGATAAAGCAATCATATGGACTTTACGATATTATGGCAATATTGCGAGCGTTTATTTTTCTCAAAATTGTTCAAGTGGAATATTGGTTTTATTAAAGTTATTATTTCAATGTTTTTATTTAAATTAATTACTTATAAGCTAGGTTCTATTTTATTGGGAGATTGTATTTTATCTAGAAAAGCGCTCTTGCTTTTAGCTGCAAAAGCGCATAGATTGCCAACTTTGTTGGCTCTCAACCACTTATATTGGAGTGGCTTTTATTTTTTTCTTAACCTTAATTATCTCATAATCTAGATCGAGTTGAAAAGATTAACGATACCTAAGGGGTAATACACAAACCATAGATAAGATGAGGAAGCTCATAGCTACCTATGTGCCCAATATCAGGAGCAACAGCAAACTGACCAACTCCTACGGCAACATCACTTGTCCAATAATAGTCATTATACGGAAATCCCGTTCCAGGATAATCGCCCATATAACCCCACTCACTAAAAAAACCAGCACCAATTCGACGCTGATAATGATCACCAACTGAAGGAGGTGTGGCGGCTACTGAACCTTGACACCAACGAATTGAACTGACACCCGCACCTGAACAAATTGCATTGGTGACATCATTTACCTTTATAAGCCGATAACCTAAGCTATTACACCAATTTGCTGTATTAAAAGAGGTATCACGAGTTTCTCCACGATTAACAAGCCACTTCTGTAATTCAAACCCATATTTTACTACTGCGCTACCACTATTATCGTAGCCAACTAACTCAAATGATTGTGGTAAGGTCGGTTTTCTAAGTTGACTTGGATTTGTAGCTTGCTGTTGAGTTTCGGTTGCTGTTGGACCTGTTAGCGTAACACGGACATTAAATCGACTTACATTAGTCATAGTAGCTGTAATCCCCCCTTTTGTCACTGTCGGCCAAGTTAATTGATTTGCCCCACCTATCTCCAAATCAAAGAATAAACCATTAGATGCTGTGGTTGGAAAGTTACGATTATAAGATGTAGGATAGATAGACTGGGGGATAAAACCTCTATCTGAATCCCACATCTCAGCAGGACCGCGAAAATCTGTCCACGAATTTGTACCATATTTCAGATTAGGCTTGGCATAGCAAATTTTAGGTGGTAGATTTGGACTAATGTAATACACTGCGCTACCTTCTGTAAAAGTGCTAATATCTGGTACTCCGTATTGCGTTCTTAAACTACCACCTGTACTACTTAACTCCACTTTATAAGGCGCATTACAAATATCTAAAGTATCATTACGATTAACCGTTTGGTTATTTTTATCCGTGATACTCAGCGTGATATCCCCTTTTACAGTGACATTACCATCACCATCATCATCTTGCCAAAAGTTACGAGTTATCACCAAGTCATTTAAACTCACTGTGTTAATAAATGGGGGGACTATCATATCAACATTAGCGAAAGTATCACTGTCATTTGGTAATACGATTGGGTTTGAAAATGATGATGTATTAGTCGTAGGTGTAATATTGGTACCATCCGATAACTTAATATCTAATAAATCTTTAAATGAAATTGCTTTGGTTCTGCCACTATCAAACGTTAAATAAGGCTCAGTACCGTGAATGCGCTCAGAAGTCGTGGCCGATAATGCCTGTGATTCTAATGAGTACGGCAATAACAACAACGGTGCTAATGCCAATGGGATTTTTGAAAATAATTTTGTGAATAATTTCGATGATATAATGGAGTTTTGTGTAAAAACACATCGAATAGGATTATTTGATAAATTTAAGACATAGGTTTGCCAGTGCCTTGTGCCTTGTGCCTAAAATAGTACTGCATTTTGTTCCACCTGTCAAGTAATATTTTGTTTTATTTCGATTTTTATAATTATTCGCTTATTTAATAAGCTTATCTTTCTAAAGCGATTAAAGTATAGCCGTTTAAGAAATAGTTGGCTAGTTTTTTGGCGGACTTTTTTGTAAAGAAATGTAAAGATGAAAACGATTCGGTTTTATAGATAGGTGAATTTTCTAATTAAAATATATGTTAGTTTTAGGATTTTTTAACTTTTGTGGAATGATTAATATTGGTGATAACATCTAAAACACAAACACGCCCAACAGCTCAGTTGGGCGTGCTAGCTTTACTTTGTTATCGGTATATTTTGGCGCTTTGATAAGTCAAGCTTATTAATATTGTGGTGCTATAAGCGTGTTTTTTGCTCTAAAATATCTCAGGTAGACTATTTATTTTATTTAATTTTTTATTTTTAAATAAAATCAACCGTTTATAGGCTAGTTTTTTATTACGTTGAATTTGGCTTTTTAAGAAAAGCGCTTTTGTTATTTGATAATAGCTATTTAATAACAACTTGTTAATAACAGCTAGTTAATAACAAATACACAAGCTTTAAAATTGTATTGGTCGGGCGTTGTTTTGGCTTTTAGTCATTAAAGTGCTAGCTTTGCCTGCTCAGCGCCCAACTTGCGCCGTGGCTTTATTCTTTTGTTAGATTATCCTCTCACACCATAAGCACCTTCTGCGTCCTAATGATTAAGAAATAAACGCTAAAAACTAAGGCGCGGTGCAAACAGTATAGTAACGGTAGGAGGCACCGCTGCTGATGACGCTGCCACCGCCCGAGCTAACAAGGAACTGATCACCTCTGTATGCTCCCACATCACTCGTCCAAAAGTAGGTGTTGGCGAATCCCGCATCAGCATAATAGGTTATGGGGCCCCACTCAGTAAAAAATCCATTACCTATTCTTCGTTGGTGAATGTTATCAGATGATGATGACGTGACATTATCTATGCCATTTATACAGGGGAAACTCGTGTACATACCACACTTTGCATTGGTTAAATCTCTTACCTGCGGAAGGCGATAACTCAAACTATTACACCATTTTGTTTGATTAGAAAATATATCCCCCCACAGATCTTGCCACCGACTGACGAACCATTGCCTTAATACAAATCCATATTTTACTACTTCAACGCCATCTCTATCCCTACCCACTAACTCAAACGTCTGCGGTAACCTTGGTACAGTAATTCGTCTAGGATTCGGATTATCCCATTGATTTCTTGCCTCTGGACCTGTTAGCTTAACGCGAGCTACAACTTGTCCCAAGTCCTCATAAGGAATCCACCATTCACGAGCTACAACATTTGTCACTGTTGCAGTAATTCCCTCATGCGTGACTGGTTCCCATGTCAATTCTTCTGGTTCTATTCCTGTTATGAGTAAATCAAAATATAAATTATATGCACCCGTGGTCGGGAAATTTTGATTATATGATTCAGGATTGACTGATTGAACTAAAAAGCCTTTATTCTGATTCCATATGTCAGCTGGACCTGCGTATTTACCATTACCCCAAAATAGATTTGGCCTTACATAATTGATAACTGCCGACGGTATTATTATTGCATCACTACGATTACTCGCTCGAGCTTTTTTACCATTCGCCTGTACATCCCATGACGATGACAATAATAACAATGCTAATACTAGCAAAGCTGTTTTAGGTGATTTGAGCGATAATTTCGAAGATATAAATAAGTTTTGTGTAAAAACTCGTCGAATAGGATTATTTGATAAATTTAATACATAGGTTTGCCAGTGCTGGTGTCTGGTGTCTGGTGTCTAAAATGATAATGCATTATGGTTTACCTGTCAAGTAATTATTTGTTTTATTTATATTTTTATAATTATTTGCTTGTTTAATAAGCTTGTTTTCCTATAGCGATAAAAGTATAACCATTTAAAAAATTGTTGGCTAGTTTTTTGGCGGAATTTTTTGTAAAGAAATGTAAATTTTAGAAAAACACTGAGGTGTTTATACTTTGTGGTTAAAAACCCTCTAAAAACTCATAAGGTGCTTTTCCCGAAATCGCTTAAGATTTTGCATTCTATCTTTTAAATCGATAAATATTTGCTGATTATGTCATATCTCAATTCAAAGTTTTTATCACTCTTTCCGCTTTGCCATTCGTTTGTAGTCACAGGTAAATAAATAAAATTAGTTTATGATTAAAGATTATTTCAATTTCAGTAATTATTGATCCGTAATAATTTGCATACCATGTTGTCGCCCCGTCTGCATAAGGGAAATAATTTGTTTAATTTTGCCTTCATTAATTAAATTACTGACAGCAGGAGTATTGATAAGCACTTCAAACAACGCTTTACGCCCATTTTTTGTTAATATTAGCTTTTGACTGATAATTGCTCTTAAATTATTTGATAATTGTGTGCGAATAAAGTTACGCGAATTTTCATCAAATACATCAATAATACGATTAATGCTTTGAATAGCAGAACATGTATGTAACGTAGCAAAAACTAAATGCCCTGTTTCAGCTACTGTTAATGCAGTTTGGATAGATTTTTTATTACGTAATTCCCCAAGTAATATTATGTCAGGATCTTGCCTTAAAAGGCTATCAAGTGCGTAGTCAAAATTTGTAAGCTCTCTTTGTTGAATTAATGAATGTTGATTATGATAAATAAACTCAATGGGGTCTTCTAAAGTAATAATGTGTTTGGATTGAGTTGAGTTAATATATTCAATTAATGATGCAAGCGTCGTTGATTTACCACTTCCTGTAGCACCTGTCACTAAAATAATACCACTTTCGTGCGTTATTAGCTTTTTAAAAACCTCGGGCGCACCTATTTCATCTAGATCTGGAATCTGTTTTTTAATCATTCGAAACACTGCCGAAATACCACGCTGTTGATAAAAAATATTGACTCTAAAGCGACCTATTTCAGGAGATTGATAGGCTAAATCAATTTGTTTATCTTGCTGTAATTGTAATTTTTGTGATTCATTAAGTAACGCCAATAGTTCAGATTCTAAATCTAACGGCGATAACTTTTCGTTTGATACACACTGTAATTGTCCATTAATGCGAATGCGTGCAACTTCACCACTTGAAAGATGCAAATCGGATGCTTTTTGCGTTACACTAAGCGACAACATCGATTTTAACATTATATTTTACCTATTAGTTTATTAATTGGGAATTAACATGAATACAGTACGTGACAATTTACTTACTATAAAAAACACAATTCAAGAAATAGCAAAAAAATGCGAACGAGATCCCAATACAATCGAACTTATTGCGGTCAGTAAAACAAAGCCAGTAACCTTAATCAAACAAGCGATAGATGCAGGTCAACTATCTTTTGGTGAAAACTATGTTCAAGAAGGCGTTGAAAAAATCCAGTATTTTAAACAAACTCTCCCCAATACTTTATTAACTTGGCATTTTATTGGTCCATTACAATCGAACAAAAGCAAATTAGTCGCCGAACACTTTGATTGGATGCATACCATTGATAGATTTAAAATTGCTCAACGTTTAAATGATCAGCGCCCAGCTAATATGGAAAACTTAAATGTACTTATTCAAGTTAATATTAGTAAAGAAGCCAGCAAGTCTGGGGTTGAGCCTGAACAAGTTTCTGATTTAGCAAAACAAATTATAACACTACCCAATTTAAATTTACGTGGATTAATGGCGATCCCAGAAATTGAAAATGATTTTGACAAACAACTAAACGTCTTTAACAAAATGCACGAACTTTTGCGTTCTTTACAAACTGATTATCCATTTATGGATACATTATCCATGGGCATGAGTGGCGACATGCAAGCTGCTATTGTTGCTGGTAGCACTATGGTTCGAATAGGTACAGCGATCTTTGGAGCAAGGCAGTATTTGTGATATATTGCCCGAATAGTTTATTTTAAGGAGTCTTAAATGACATCGCTTTATTTTCTAGGTAATACCATCTTAACGGTATGTCTCTATGTTTTAATTTTGCGTTTATGGATGCAGCGTGTGCGTGTAAATTTCTATAACCCATTTACCCAATTTATCGTACGAATAACTCAACCTATTATCGGTCCATTACGCAAAGTCATCCCATCTATTAAGCAAATTGATACCGCTACATGGGTTCTTTTATATTTTGTTGCCGTCATTAAAATTATTTTTATTTCCTACTATGGAATGATTAATGAATCAATTTGGACTAGTAAATACCTGCTTTATGCTATTGCTGTCATAGCTCATGCATTTGGGCATTTATTATTCTGGTTATTACTATTTCGAGCAATTCTAAGTTGGGTTAGCCGTGGACAATCAAACGCGGATGAATTACTTGCTCAGTTAACTGAACCACTTATAGCACCAATTCGCCGTATTGTGCCACCGCTTGGAATGATTGATATCTCATTTATGATTTTTGTATTTATTTTAATGTTTTTAAATATGCTCGCTGTTGATGTATTTGGATATTTATGGATTGTGCTTTAAATTAAAATCAAAAGGGAGCTGTAGCTCCCTATTTTAAATAATATGGTCTTCCCAACAAATCACATCTTTTTCATAAACAATCCGATTTTTAACCGATATCTTCAGCTTATGCATAAGCTTTTTATTACCCGTAATAAGCGGATGCCAATGAGGCAATTGTCCTGTTTCAGAAAAATAACGATAGGTACAGGTTAAAGGTAACCATTCAATGGTAAGGAGGTTATCACGAGTCAACTTGATACAATCGGGTTCATAATCAAAACGTCTATTATAATGTTTACATTGACAAGTATTGGAGTCAAGCAAATTACAAGCAACATTAGTATATAAGATCTCGTCTGTATCTTCGTCCATCAATTTATTTAAGCAACATTGACCACAACCATCACAGAGCTGTTCCCATTCTTCATCACTCATCTGAGCTAATGTCTTATATTCCCAAAATGGCTCAATCATACTTTGAAATCATCTTCTTTTAGCATTTGTAAGAAAAATCCATCAGTTTTAATCTTTTCTTCTATTTCAGTGGCGGTACCAACTACAAATTTTCGTTTACCGTCAAGTAATACTTTCATGACAAAAACAGGTGAACCAAAAATAGACATTACTTTTTCAGGAATCGTTGAAAAATCATTTTCATGTTCCATATATAGATAGCAGTTCTCTTTTTTGGTACTTCGGTAAATATAACACCACATCATAAAATAAAACCTTTACTCATTAATACTATTTATTAAGACAATTTTGTAAATAAACACCTGCACCAAACAAGCCTGGATCTTCATGTGTTATTACATAAACAGGAATTTTTTTGACTAAATAGGACATACGACCTTTATGTTCAAAAGCATCTCTAAATGGAGATGTTTTAAAAAATTCGATAAAGCGTGGCACAATACCCCCAGCAATATAAACGCCACCTTGTGTATTAAGTGTTAATGCCAAATTACCACCAAAACGCCCCATAAAAGTACAAAAATAGGTTAAAGTTTGCAAGCAAAGTGGACAACTTTTAGATAGCGCTTTCTCAACAATAATGTCGGGTGTAATCTCTATTACTGGTTGATTATTAATTTGTAACAACGCTTGATAAATATTAACAATACCATTGCCTGATAAAAACCGCTCGGTAGAAACACGCCCAAATTTTTTGCGAAGTTGCACTAAAATACGGTCTTCATCATCACTTATCATTGGAAGCTCTGTATGCCCCCCTTCTCCTGACAAACTAATCCAACGTCCATTTACTTTAATTAAATGTGACACTCCAAGTCCTGTACCTGCACCATAAATTGCAATTGGATAATCTAAATCAGGTTCATCACCACCAATCTGAACAAGATCTTGTTTAGATAATTTAGGAATTGAAGTTGATACTGCTGTAAAATCATTAATTACTTCTAGTTTTTCAAGATTAAGTTCCTTAACTAATTCAGATCGTGAAAACGACAAATCATTGTTTGTCATACTAATTATATCTTCGTCATTAATCGGACAGGCAATTGCAATACAAGCCATTTTAACGGTAACCGATTGGGCTTGTAAGTAATTCTTAATTAATTTTAGCAATACATCATCCTTTGCAATAAGAACTTTAGTTATTGCTGATAGCTCATTTGTAGCCAAATTATAAAGCGCAAATCGAGCATTAGTTCCACCGATATCGGTGACCAGTGCATATTGATTCATGTTACTTCCTTTATGATAAATTAATTCTTTCAGTTAAAATATTAAGTTTTACCCATCACTCGATGAAAGTATATTGCTGATATTAATAATTATTTATATTAAATTATCCTAAGCAGTTAGTACGATAAGAATTTCATCTAATATATTAAAAAACTATCGAATAAAAACTCAATTTAAATCAATAAATCTACAACCACTTTTTAAGTTTAAAATAAATATAAGGAGCAACACCTGCTAGCAACATTAATAGTAATGAAAAAGGATAACCATATTCCCATTTTAATTCTGGCATAAATTCAAAATTCATACCATAAGCTGAAGCAACTACCGTTGGGGGTAAAAACACAACAGATACAACCGAGAAAATTTTGATAATTCGGCTCTGTTCAATATTGATAAAACTAGTTGCAGCTTGCATTAAAAAGTTTACTTTTTGGAATAATGACTCATTATGTGGAACAAGCGATTCAATATCGCGAATAACTTCACGAGCTTGTTCTAGTTGATCTACTGGCATCTTTGCTCGGCGAACTAAATAATTAACTGCACGTTGGCTATCCATCAAACAAAGACGAACTTTCCACGCGGTATCTTCAAGTTCAGCCAACGAGGTAATAGCTTCATCGTAATGCTCTTGAGCTGAACGATCCATAATAATTAAACTTAATTCTTCGAGTTCACTGTAGATATTTTCAATTTGATCTGCTAACTGTTCAACTTTAACTTCAAATAAATCAAGTAATACTTCATAAGGATTTCCATCGTTCATTCCTTGATAGCGCGATCGCATGCGATACAAACGAAATGCTGGTAAATCTCGCTCACGTAGTGTAAACAAACGACCATTATGCACTGTAAAAGCTACTGTTGAGTTGCCTGCACGATCTTCTGCATCTTCATAAAAAAAGAAAGAGTGGACGTGTAAACCTTCGTTATCTTCAAAAAAACGAGCTGACGCTTCAATATCGTCAAGTTCAATACTAGTTGCTAAGTTTTGTCCTAAATGTGTTAAAACAAAATCTCGATCAGCTTCTTCTGGCTCAATTAAATCAATCCAAGTTGCATTATTTATATCGCCTTCATTAATTTTTACTAATTGTTTGTTTTTTAATCCAAACGCATTAATCATAAGGCCTCCTATAGGAAAAATCTTTTAGAACATCACATTAACAAATGCTTGGCATTATACTCGCTATGGCAGCAAATTCCTATGTTTAAACCAATCTTTCTATATCTTTATAAAATGGGAGAAAAATTCCATTATTAAATTAAATTCGCTGATATTACTACAGTCTCATGTTACAATATGCAGCTTAAAATACTTATGTCATGTTTAGGAGTTAATAATGGCCAATAGAGGAATAAATAAAGTCATTTTAGTTGGTAATTTAGGTCAAGATCCCGAAGTTCGTTATATGTCTAATGGTAATGCAGTTGCTAATATTAGCATTGCAACATCAGAATCATGGAAAGATAAACAAACAAATGAATACCGTGAACGTACTGAATGGCATCGCGTTGTTATATTCGGTAAATTAGCTGAAATTGCTGGCGAATACTTAAAAAAAGGTTCCCAAATTTATATTGAAGGGCAATTACAAACTCGAAAATGGCAAGATCAGTCAGGACAAGATCGTTACACAACTGAAGTTGTAGTCAACCCAATTGGTGGTACTTTACAAATTTTAGCAACACGCAATGGTGGTGAAAACATGGGCGATGGTTCACAAAATTGGGGACAAAGTGCTAATAATTCTTCATCTGCACCAGTGGCTCCTTCTCGTCCTCTAACGCAAAATACACCAGCGCAACCAGCAGCAACACCAGAGCCACCAATGGATTTTGATGACGATATTCCATTTTAAGTATTAAAAGTTCAATTTGATTTAATGAAAGGAGTCGAATATTACTCCTTTCAAACCTTAATCTAATATTACATTTTATCTACTAATGCATAAAAATCATTCACGCTTGACATTATTTCTACTAATATTAGACCTATAATTATCAGTGTAGTGCCTACAATTTTTTCAAACATGGTAATAAAATCCGATACCGAATTACAACTACCTCCATATATCATTTTCTGTTTATTTCAATTATACTTAGCTGCAAATTTTGTTGGATTTAAAATAAATCTATGTTGGAACTTATACAAACTGTCGGCTTTGGTTTAATTTTATTTATTCCTTTAACGAATCCTTTAACCACTGTGGTACTGTTATTAGGTCTATCGGGCGATATGACCAATGAAGAGCGGAATTACCAATCAAAATTGACCTGTATTTATGTGTTTATAATTATGGTTGTATCGTTTTATTGTGGGCAACTAGTGATGAGCACATTTGGCATATCGATTCCCGGATTACGTATTGCTGGTGGCATGATTGTTGGCGTTATTGGTTTTAGAATGTTATTTCCACAACAACCATCACACAAAACTCTTGAAGCAGATGCAAAAAAGCAAGAGATCTCAAATAATATCGCTTTTGTTCCTCTCGCTATGCCAAGTACAGCAGGACCCGGAACTATAGCAATGATAATAAGCATGTCATCAACAGTAAAAAGTGGAGGTTATGACGTTTCAACTTGGGTTGTTTATACTGCTTCGATTTTAGTGCCTTTATTGTTATGTATTATCCTTTGGTTTTGCATGCGCAGTGCAGGTAGCATAATGCGCTTTATGGGGAAAAGTGGCATTGAAGCCACTTCAAGAATTATGGGCTTTTTATTAGTTTGTGTTGGAACTCAATTCATAATTAATGGTATTAAAGAAATTATATTGAATTTTCCTAATATTTAATATTAAACACCGACTCAACAAAGCTAAAGAGTCGGTATATTTTTAATCATTTCTACCCGCATTAAATAATCATAAAGTGGAACTAACTGTTTAAAACCTTTAATTAGTTTATCGGGTAAATCGCTATTTAACACATCCTCAATATGATTACTTGTCACCATAACCGCAATATTTTTTCGGTTATACCAGGTTGCAACTTTTTCGTCCTGCTCTTTAATTAATGGGCGTTTATAACTTTCGCCAACAAGCTCAAATGGTTTTTTGACGCAACGTATCATTGCTAAAAATTTCTTAGTATCGTTAAGAATTTCGTCTCGAAAGATATCCATTGTTTGTTTTGATGAACAATAATAGCCTAGCCCATATTGATAACTGCTTGGGCTAATTTCAAAAAAGTAAGCGGGCGCTTCTTTCCAATCTTTATTTGGTCGTTTAAATGTCAACCATAATCGGCTACGATAAAGTGATTTATCATTTGAAAAACGAGTATCTCGATGTATACGTGAAATCGTTTTACCAATAGCAGGACGAGTTTCAAACCACTCATCAATTTTGAGCATCTCTGGTGTTAATTGTTCAACCAAAAGCCTAAACGGTTTAACTAAATCGTTATCATAAATAGCACGATGCTCTTCAAACCACGGTTTGCTGTTTTTAATCCAAGCGTCTTGTAAAAAATTAAGTCCAGCTTGGCTAAAGCCAGTAAAGTTTGCCATTGCTTACTCCTTAAATAACGCTCTTACTTTTTCTAAATCTTCGAAAGTGTCGACACCAATTGCAGGAGGTTGTTTTGCCACAGCGACATGAATTTTTTCACCGTACCAAAGTACTCTTAATTGCTCTAACATTTCAATTTGTTCAAGCATTGATGGTGCCCATTTAATATATTGACGAATAAAGCCAGCACGGTAAGCATAAATACCAATATGGCGGAGATAAAAATCACCGATACTCGATGGTTTTAACTGTTCAGCTGATTTCGCAAAACGATCGCGTTCCCAAGGAATGGTTGCACGAGAAAAATAAAGCGCATAACCATCTTTATCTGTCACAACTTTAACTGCACCAGTATTAAATGCTTCTTCAACAGAATCAATTGGCACTGCTAACGTTGCCATTCCTGTTTTATATTGCACTAAATTTTCAGCCACTTGATTAATAATGACTGGCGGTATTAAAGGTTCATCCCCTTGTACATTAACAATAACTTCATCATCAGTAAACTGATAAGTATTTATCACCTCTGCCAGTCTTTCTGTACCAGAATTATGCTTATCACTTGTCAGAATGACTTCACCACCATACTCCTTGACTACCTCATAAACTTGTTGATGATCTGTGGCAATAATCACTCGATTGGCTGATGATTTTTTTGCTTGCTCCATCACACGAACAATCATTGGTTTACCATGAATATCCGCTAGTGGCTTACCAGGTAAACGGCTCGAAGCATACCTAGCGGGAATAATAACCGAAAAGTTCATAATTAAGACCTTATTATTTATTCTTGAATACATTCAGATTGGTTAAGTGGTTTAGCTTCACATTCTAACAACACCGGAATATTATCTTTAACTGTATAAACTAAATTATCTGTATGACAAATTAACTGCTGATTAGTAGCATTATATTGCAATTGACCATGGCATTTAGGACAAGCAAGTGCGTTTAATAGGATATCTTTCATTTTTTCTTCTCTTTGGATTTTGTCTCAGCTAGTAATAAACAGATTTGATCAATAACTTGCACAGGTATTACCGCATCGATGGGCAGATACCACCAATTTTGTTGAGCAAATTGTCTACATTTAACTGCATCTTTTTCAGTCATTAAAAGTGTTTGTTTATTACGTGCAACATTGTTTAACAACGGTAAAGTAAATTTTTGATGATCGGCAAAAGAAACGGTTTCAACCACATCCGCTTGCAATTTACTTAACATATCAAAAAAACGTTTTGGATTACTAATACCAGCAATAGCACATATATTTGACAACGAAGATAACGCTCTTTTTTCTTGAGTAAGTAAATTCACTGCATACAGGGGCATTAATTGCATAGTAAAGGTTTTATTAGGATACTGCTGCGCTAAATTATTTACACTATCACCATTGATGACAATAAGATCAACCGATTTTAACCGACTTTCACGCTCTCGCATTGGCCCTGCCGGCATCCACCATCCATTACCAAATAGGCGCTTTCCATCAATCACCACCACTTCAATATCACGCGCTAAAGCATAATGTTGTAAACCATCATCAGTCAAAATAACATCTAATTGGTAGTGCTTTAATAACGCTTGAACAGCCTCAGAGCGATAAGGTGAGACAGCAATAGGTACACTAGTACGTTGATAAATAAGCACAGGTTCATCACCTGCTTGTTCGGTTGTGGTTGTATTATCTAAAATAAGCGGATAGTTATCAGCTTTGCCTCCATATCCTCGTGAAACGACTCCAACCTGTAATCCTTTTTGTTTTAACGATTCAATTAAACTAATAACTAGTGGCGTTTTACCGTTACCACCAACAGATAAGTTGCCAATAACAATAACAGGTACAGGAGATCGCCAAGATTTTAAAATACCAACTTGATATAAAAAGCGACGGAAAATAGCAATTAAACCATATAATAAGGAAAATGGTATGAATAACCAAAATAAACGATTTTTACCATACCACAGTTTTTCAATCATAACTTTAACATCACTCAATTACATTTAGTAAAATTGTTTTATATCTCAATATAACAATTATTATAGTTGCCTATAGCAAACGATAGCCTATTTTACTCATAATTTGGTAAACTACCAAACCAATCATGATACCATCTAGGTTTAATTTCACCTCGCATAGTTTTTAGCTTCCATGTTTGTTTATCAAAAAAAAGACTTATTTGACCTGTTCTAGCAGTAACATAATAGTCTAATTGTAAATCTTTATACTTTGCCATTACCTTATTGGAGGGGAGTTTCCAAGGATTATAACGAGATGTAGACGCCAAAGACTTTACTGGTTTAACATGATTTAAAAATGTATAACTTGACGATGTACTACTACCATGATGGGGGATTTGTAAAATAGTAGACGTTAGCTGATTTCGATATTTAGTAACTAATTGATATTCCTGATTACGTTCTAGATCCCCAGTTAACAATACAGAAAAATGTCCATCTGTAACTTGCACCACACAGGAATCCTTATTTTGAGCATCGCTAACCAGCTGATTAGGCCACAGCACATTAAACGTCAGATCATTCCAAATAACACTATTACCCGCTAAACATTGATAATCATTATTAAAATCAGAAGACGAACTCATTAACCATGCTTTAGGGTAAATAAGTTGAAGTAATTTCAAACCGCCAACATGATCATTATGTTGATGACTAATAATAATACCTTGTACATTCAAATTATGCCATTGTAGAAAAGGAATAATAACCCTTTCCATAGCGGAACTTTTTTCCCACTTAGCTCCTGTATCATACAAAATTGCAGACTTACCATCATGGATAACGATAGCTAATCCATGACCTACATCTAACATGTCTAACCGCCAACGATAGTGTTGCTGTTTAAAAAAAGGGGTAACCAGTATCATCAAAATTACGAGCAAAGTAATGCTAAAGCGTTGCCAAACACCTGTACGGATTATCACTAAAGTTAACCAACCTAAAAGACCTAATAAATAAAAATCTGAAGGGATGTTAATCCATAATTGATTAAGCCAATTTAAACTCAAAAATAGCCATTCTAGAGATTTATCAGCAATTAGCCAAAACCATAAGGCAATAGAAAAACAATCAAAAATACTAAATATTAACGCCAATAAAATGGTAGGAAATGTAACTAATGAAATAACAGGAATTGCAATTAGATTTGTTAAAATCGAAACTCCACTAACACCTTGAAAAACAAAAAACTGAATTGGAAGCAGCAATAAGGTTAACCCACACTGCAAATACAATATCCTAATTATATACCAACGTTTTTTATGCCTTACTGCTTTGGAAAGCGGCGCCCAATCATGCAAAAAAATTAAAGTTATTACTGCATAGCAAGATAACCAAAAACTTTCAGATAAAATCATCAATGGATCAAATAATAATAACAACGCAATGATCCGATTGATTTTTTGCCATGAACTTATTTTATATTTTTTATAACGAAAATAGATCCAAATTGACAAAGCAACCATAGCTCGCAAAGTAGGCGGATTAAAACCTGTTAACCATGCATAAAAAAATGCACATAACCACCCTATTATAATTGGTAAAAAAAAATAGATAAAACGCTTTGGAATAAAAAACAGTATAGCTTTAGCCAAAAAGCAACTAAGTCCATAAACAACTAAAATATGCATACCAGATATAGCCATTAAATGAGCAATACCTGTTTGCATCATTACCATACGATGCTCGTCATCTAATTGAGAACGATCACCAAAAGCAAGGGCTAGCAAAATACCTTTATAAATAAATAAATCGATATAAGGTATAGCCAAATCAGTAATATATTGTTTTAAGTCAGATTTATCATTTAATAACTTGGCATCAACCAATTTAGCCGATAATAAGCTACGATTTGCTATCGAAAAGCGTTGGCTATCAAATCCTCCATCATTTAAGTATCCATGTACAACTTTTGTTTTTAGTGTCAATTGCCAAATTTCCCCAGATTTAGGAGGATCTAACCTATCCCAGTAAACAGAAATCGGAATATCATTTGCAAGCGTAACATCTGAAATGGAAAAAATAGAAAATGACATGTAATAAGGTCCGTTGACCGTTGCTGCCTGATGAGTATTGATATTAACTACTTTGGCATGAACAACTAGCGTTTTATCAATATAGGGAGAAATGTTGGATAAATATTGCTTAGAATAAGCAGTTGACCACAAAAAACCTAAACTAAATGCAACAAAAACAGATAAATACCAACGAAAATTAACAGGAACGGTTAACACAATTAAAAACAAGATAAAAGCAAGTAAACACCAATATAGATCAGACAATAAATGGGGCAAAAAGAGTAATGGCAAACAACCTAATGAAAACATGATAGCCATTAAATCCAAAGAACAAATTTTTTGCACTAGCACTTTACCATCTTTAAATTGAACAATATAAGTTTATCACTTGATATTATAAAAAAATAATTGATGTTGAATTTTTCGATCTTTGTTCCATTTTAATCATTAATCTTAATGAAATTTACTGAAATTATTCGCAATATTGCATATTTTAAAAGAGGGATTTAACGACTTAAATCAACATAACGTTGACTGGTTTTTCCTTAATGATAAATGGTAAAGGTTATTTAAATAAGTAAGTACGACTAGATGATAGAAATTAAACTAGCTAAAACAAAAAAGCCTTTGATTTAACTCAAAGGCTTCCATCTAGGTGTGAAATTTAAAGATTATGCGTTTGCAGCATTATTTACTCTTTCACGTAATTCTTTACCTGGTTTGAAGTGAGGTATATATTTATGTTTCACTTCAACATTACCACCAGTTCTTGGATTCCTTGCTTTACGTGGAGCTCGATAGTTCAAACTAAAACTACCGAAACCTCGAATTTCCACACGATCGTTACTTTCCATAGCTAAAGCGATCTGTTCAATGATATCTCTAACTGAATCATCAACTAGTTGAACTGGGAGGTGTGTTCGCCAGTTAACAATTCGTTCTACTAAATCTGATCTGTTCATGATCACTCCTAATTTATTTATGTGGCATGTAACTATTTCATTTTATCCCATAAAAGAAAAAGAGGGCAAGCCCTCTTTACTCTTTACATAAATATTTTTTACTCAGTTTTTGATGCAGCTTTGAATGCTTCTGCCATTGCATTAGTAAATGATGCATCTTCTTGAGTTGCTGTGTTGTTTACTGCTGCGAGAGCTTCTTTTTCATCAGCTTCATCTTTCGCTCGTACTGATAACGAAATTGCACGAGTTTTACGATCGATGTTAACAATTTTAGCTTCAACTTCATCACCAACTTTTAATGCAGTTGTTGCATCTTCAATACGCTCACGAGCGATATCTTGTGCTTTTAAGTAGCCTTCAATACCTTCAGCGATTTCGATGGTTGCACCTTTAGCGTCAACTGCACTTACTGTACCTTTAACTATTGTGCCTTTTTTATAGTTAGAAGCAAAGCTACTGAATGGATCATCTTCTAATTGTTTAATACCTAGAGAGATACGTTCACGTTCTGCATCAACTTGTAAAACAACAGCTTCGATATCATCACCTTTCTTATAAGCTTTAACAGCTTCTTCGCCAGGCATATTCCAAGAAATGTCTGAAAGATGAACTAAACCGTCGATACCGCCCTCTAAACCGATAAAGATACCAAAATCAGTGATTGATTTGATCTTACCGCTAACTTTATCACCTTTATTATGTGTTTCAGCAAATTGTAACCACGGGTTTGGTTTACATTGTTTAAGGCCAAGAGAAATACGACGACGTTCTTCGTCAATTTCAAGCACAACAACTTCAACAACATCACCTAAGCTAACAACTTTAGATGGATGAATATTTTTGTTTGTCCAGTCCATTTCAGAAACATGAACTAAACCTTCAACACCTGTTTCAATTTCAACAAAACAACCGTAGTCAGTTAAGTTAGTTACTTTACCTGTTACTTTAGTACCTTCTGGATAACGTTTAGCGATTGAAACCCATGGATCTTCACCTAATTGTTTTAAGCCAAGTGATACACGTGAACGATCTTTGTCAAATTTAAGTACTTTAACAAGTAATTCTTGACCAACTTCAACCACTTCACTTGGGTGTTTAACACGTTTCCAAGCCATGTCTGTAATGTGAAGTAACCCATCAACCCCACCAAGATCAACAAATGCACCGTAATCGGTAAGATTTTTGATGATACCTTTAACTTCAGAACCTTCTTGTAGATTTTCAAGAAGTTGTTCTCTTTCTGCACTATTTTCAGATTCAATAACTGCACGACGTGAAACAACAACGTTGTTGCGTTTTTGATCTAATTTAATAACTTTTAATTCGATTTCTCTATTTTCAATATGAGAAGTATCGCGTAATGGACGAACGTCAACTAGTGAACCTGGAAGGAACGCACGAACGCCATTAAGATCAACCGTAAAGCCACCTTTAACTTTACCATTGATAACACCTAAAACTGTTGCAGCATCTTCAACTGCTTTTTCTAGTGTAAGCCATGCTTCATGACGCTTAGCTTTTTCACGAGATAAGATAGTTTCACCAAAACCATCTTCGATTGAGTCAAGCACAACGTCAACAACGTCGCCGACTTGAACTTCTAATTCGCCTTGGGCATTTTTAAACTGCTCTACTGGAATCGCTGATTCAGATTTTAAACCAGCGTCAACTAAAACAACATCTTTGTCGATTGCAACGACAGTACCACGGATCATATTACCAGAACGAGTGTCTAGTTGATTGATAGACTCTTCAAAGAGTTGAGCAAAAGATTCAGTCATATTTATATACTTAAGTTAATTTTAACGTCCACATTACATCCTGTCTTGTGGGGTTGTTTATAATACTCCATACATCCTTATAATGGAGCTAGTTTCACGCTATAATTTAAGTTACAACGCAAGTTTTTCGTTTATATACTTAATAGATTGATTAAAAACATCTTCAATAGACAGTGATGTAGTATCAATTATTAGAGCATCAATTGCAGGTTTAAGTGGCGCAACGGCGCGATGACGATCTCTTTCATCACGCGCAGTTATTTCCTGCAAAATTTCGGCGAATTTAACATTATTTTGCTTATCTTGCAACTGTTTCATTCGCCTTTCTGCACGAGATTGGGCACTAGCATCAAGAAATATCTTAACAGGGGCATCACTAAATACTACACTGCCCATATCACGACCATCTGCAACCAATCCAGGTGCTTGCTTAAAGTCACGTTGACGTTGTAATAAAGCTACTCTAACCGAATTAATTGCCGCCACTTTTGATGCGGCTCCCCCCGTCTGTTCTGTACGGATTTCTTTAGTCACATCAATCTGATCTAATAACACTTTAACATTATAACCTTGCGTATCAAACGTTAGTGGCAAATTAAGAGCTAGTTGTTCAAGTTTATTGGCATCATCTAGCGCAATATCTTGCTTAAGCGCACTAAGTGCTAGCACACGATAGATAGCACCAGAATCTAAAAGATGCCATTTAAAATGATTGGCTAATGCTTGACATAACGTACCTTTACCGACACCACTTGGTCCATCAACAGCAATAACGGGAACAGATTTATTCATTTCATTCTTCGCTTAATCGTTTAAATTGTTCGAAATAATCAGGAAAAGTCTTCATTGTGCATTTAGGATCTAATATCGTCACAGAAGTATCAGAAAGCGCCACTAGCGAAAAACACATAGCAATACGGTGATCATTATAGGTTTCGATTTCGGCATGGTTTAATTTAACTGGTGGAATAATAGTAATATAATCGTGACCTTCATCAACAGTTGCGCCAACCTTTCTTAATTCTGTTGCCATCGCATATAAACGATCAGTTTCTTTAACTCGCCAATTGTAAATATTACGAATTGTAGTTGGACCTTTAGCAAACAGCGCTGTTGTGGCAATAGTCATTGCTGCATCTGGGATATGATTCATATCCATATCAACACCGTGTAATTCACCACGAGAGCATTGAATATAATCATCAGCCCAAATAACTTTAGCCCCCATTTTTTCAAGTACATGAGCAAATTGGGTATCGCCTTGTAAGCTATTTTTCCCTATGCCAGTTACTTTAACACTACCACCTTTAATTGCAGCCGCTGCTAAAAAATAAGAAGCAGAAGACGCATCCCCTTCAACTAAATAATCTCCCGGCGATTGATAACACTGATTAGCTTTAACAGTAAATTTTTGATAATTGTGATTGGTAACCAAAACACCAAACATAGCCATCATTTTGACTGTAATATCAATATAAGGTTTAGAAACAAGATCACCAATAATAGTAATTTCTGTGTCTTGTTTTGCTAATGGCGCAGCCATTAATAGTGCAGTTAAAAATTGGCTAGAGACCGAACCATCAACTTTAATATCACCACCTGTAAAACCACCTTGAATATGTAGTGGTGGATAGCCTTCATTTTCAAGATAATCAATTTTAGCTCCACCTTGTCGCAAAGCATCGACCAAATGACCAATTGGGCGTTCTTTCATGCGAGGTTCGCCCGTTAACACAATATTATTATTTCCAAGACATAACGTAGCAGCTAAAGGACGCATTGCTGTGCCAGCATTACCTAAAAAAAGCTCTAATGCATGGTCGGATTGCAAAATACCGCTCACACCTTGCACATCACAAATCGTGCGATCGTGTGATAGCTGATACTTCACACCTAACGCTGCAAGCGCATCAAGCATATAACGCACATCATCACTATCAAGTAAATTCTTTAACCGTGTATTACCTTTACTCAATGCTGATAGTAATAAAGCACGATTAGAAACACTCTTTGAACCAGGCAAATTGATAGTACCATTAAATCTTTTTATCGGTTGTAATGTTAAGGATAACATAAGGACTCTCTTTAATATTCTTTAAAATTTCTCTAACGTCGCTTTCAATAAATCAATTGCTTGCTTATCTTTAGCACTATTTTCCCATAACTTATCAAATAAATGGCGATACCGTTTAATTGCATCATAAGATGACGTAATCGATGCAATACCGGTAGTAACATTAGGTAACTCACCTAATCGAAATGGGCTCATTGCTAATGAAATAGGATTCCCATCTTGATAAAAAATCTGAAAAGCAATTGACGGAATAGCTTCTTGTGTAATAGCAATTGTTGGCGCAAGAGATTGTTGTTCAATTAACTGAATTAAGTGATAAACTTCTTTGCGTGCTAGTAGCATTCTTTCCGATTTTTTACCCGGCGAAATAGTTAAATTACCAACCAAACCAATATGTAAAAAACGTTCTACATTACGTAAACTGATTAAATTAATAACTTTTGGAATTGATTGACAGAACTGAGTTTTACGATCTTTTAAAATGGATAAGGTAGTGGCATCTTTTTGAGGATCAGCGGGTTTACTCGATTCATTTAACATCATCGCTAAATGAGACAAATAATCAGAAGAAGTTAATAAAAAGGAAAAAGGATCGAAATGAGAATAGATATGAGTTGATTGCTCTTCTAATTGACGCATACGTTCAAAAAAGCCTTCACCACTCGAATAGTATTCAGTATCAATGCCAAGTAAACTAGCAAAAGACGTATCAAGTAAGGAAGCCAATCGCTCTAGAGTTTCAATTTTAACGATCTCACCTTTTTCCAACCGATATACTGCTGCTCTTGAAATTTTAAGACTTTCTGCAACATCTTCAGCCCTCAAAGAGGCAGCAATCCGATACGCACGCAGACGCTGACCTATAGCACAATAATCAATCGATCCAGTAATCATAATACACTCAAACTATTAGGATTTTGGCAGTGTATCACAAGGTGATAGCAATGCCAATTTTTGGCAAAATGTTTTATTCCTATCTAAGTTTTTTCTCCTATTGAATTAACTTTTCTATTATTTATAACAATTTATTTAGTTTGTGACTGTAGTAATATAGCCTGCAAAGCTGATGCATTCTTATATTCGGTATACTCAGTTATTGCTTGTGGCTGCTTTAATATATCAGTTGTATTGCCAAGTACTTGTGATGCCATTACAAATCCGTTAGGTTGCATTACTGAACGTTTATAAAAATCAATCAAATCTTGCTTAGTAATTTTTTGCAATTGCTCGATTTTTTTATCCTTTAAATCAAACGCAAAACGTGAATTACGGTAGTCAGGCATATAACGACCAAACTCCTCATCCAATGTTTGCGGAGGCATTTTTAATTCATCAAGTACCGCTTTTTTATATTGCTCAATATCTTTTTTCGATAATGCTTGCAATTTATTCAGCATAACTGGATAAAATTCTTGGTAGCGTTTAATTAAATAAGCCGGATCATATTGATTACTTTGGATAATAAAACTCATTCCCGACGAATCACCAACCGTAATAGGCTCTGCAAATACAGCATAACCAAGTTGCTCATTGGTGCGTAACTGATCATAAAACCAAGGTGAAATAATTTTAGAAAGAGTATAACTTATCATGCTACTACTAATTCTATCATAACCCATTGGAATATAGCTCATCATCAAAGCATTATCAGTGCTTTTTGCATGTTGAGTTATTTTAGCCTCTAACGAGTTTTTAATCTGAATATTATTAACAGGAGTAAATTCAACATCACGCACTAATGTTTTCTGGATGGCATGATAAAGATCTAAAGAGTCCTCGTTAGACAAATTACCCAAGCTAAGCATATAAGGTACTGAGTGAGTTAATAAGTTATCACGGTAAGCTAACACATCATTAATGGTCATATTTGCTGTAATTTGTCGTTTTTCATCTCGTTCAAAATAATGCGGTAATACCGACAATGCATTAATAGGATTAACCGCTAACCGATAACTCTTAGCATGATCGGCTTTATCCAATTCTTGCAAATACCAAGATTTAGCTAATGCTAAACTTTGCTCATCAATAGTGGCCTTGCGATAGTTATCAAGTATGGCCGTAACCATTTTTGGTAAATGCTGACTAAAACCGCTGGCTGAAATCATTAAGCCATTATCATTACCAGTTGATAATGAAATACCAGCAACTCCAGCCTGAAATCGTAATTGTTCTAAATTACGACTAACAATATAATCAAGCAGATTAAAAGCAACCACAGCTTTTACGTCGCTAGTAGCCTGATTATTGCGTAATGAAACAACAATAGCAGCTTTAGGTTCATTTTTAAAATACTGGCTAGCAAAATGAATATGATTACCGCGCTTACTAAATTTTTCAGGTTGCGCTTGATTACGATTTTGTTTTAAAATCGTAAAATTATCAGGTATATAAGGATTGAGCTCAGGCAAACTAAATGTAAAATTTTTGCCTAGTGCTAACCAACTTGCTTTTTGCTCGCTAGTGATATTATCAATTTTATAAGGTGCATCGACAAAATAAGCAGTTTTATTGGTAGTTTGGTTTGGCGAAATCACCCAAATTCTAGCATTATTGGCAGTCAAACTTTTTAAACGTGCCGTAATAGCTGATTTATCAAAATGAGTAGCAACATAATCTGAATTTAACACATTTTGAACTGGATACAACAACATTTGATCTGATAGCCATTCTACATATGACATATCACGCTCGACATCTTGATATTTAAACTCTAACGCTAATACCTTTTGAATCTCTTGATAATAAGCGTCAGAAATGCCCTCTTTTTGAATCAACTGTAAATAATTAAAAATAGCGCCAATAACTTTATCTTTTTGAGCAAGTCCATCGTCGGTTAAACTCACATTAATACTCAATATACCACTATTACCATAACGGATAGGATTGATAGATGAACTAATTCCTTCAATTAAACCTTGTTTTTGTAACTGATCAGACAACGTATTATGACTACTGTTACAGATTAAATAAGTAATATACTCATCGGTTTTATCAGCAAATTTAGCCAAGTTATTTTCAATCGGAAACTGTAAAAACAATAGCTTTTTGGGTTGTGCTGGTACCATAGAAATTTGTTTATTTAACACATTTGGTGTTATAGCGGGTTTATCAACTATTGGGACATTAATATTTTTATTAGGGATTTTACCAAAACTATTTTCAGCTAATTTTGTCAATTTATTGATCGACTGATTGCTATACATCACTCCAACCATAATATTGGCTGAATAATAATCTTTATGAAAATTCACTAAAGCATATTGTAATTTACTATTTTCTTTATCACTTAACGTTTCTAAATTACCGCCTGAAAATTGAGAAGCTGGATGGTTTTGATTAATTGTTTCAGAATCAACTTGCCCGATCCTAAAACCATCATTTGATCTGGCCATTGTCAATTCAGCGTTAACTGCATTACGTTCTTTATCGGCAAATTTAGGATCTAAATTGGGCTCAGCAATAGCATCAGCTAAATAATCCAGTGCTTTATCAAATGCGCTATTTTCAACTTCAAAATAAAAAGCCGTTCTATGTGCTGCAGTGCTAGCATTATAACTTCCCGAATGACGACTTAAAAATTGAGAAAAGCTTGCTGGTTCTGGATAATTTTTCGATCCCATTAATACCATATGTTCAGCATAATGAGCCAACCCTTGTTGCTCTTTGGGATCTTGCAACGAGCCGACAGGCAGTGCTAATGATGCCAGTGATTTTACAGCATTAGGATCTGAAACAAGTAACACTCGCATTTTATTTGCTAGCTCAACCACCTCATATTGGCGCTTATCGCGCTCGCTTTGCTGAACTTTTTCTAACAAAACTGGGCTCACAAGCTTATTTTCAATAGCAAACAATATCGGTGAAGTAGTCATAGTTAATAATCCAATAACACTACTAATTATTAAATTGACTATTTTTTTATTTTTCAAATCCATAATATTCACTCGCTTGACTTTATCATCAAAAAAATACGGTTAAAAAGAAAGAAGCGGATGTATCAAAATGCCTAAACATAATGATAGATTCCGCTATTTTGTGATGAATACAATTAATGTTCTCGAGTTTTTCTAAACCCAATATCAGGATATCTTTCTTGAGTTAAATTTAAATTAACCATACTTGGTGCCACATAAGATAGATTATCCCCGCCATCTAAGGCCAAATTTTGTTCACATTTTCGTTTAAACTCTTCCAGTTTTTTCACATCTGAGCACTCAACCCAACGCGCTGTTGTCACATTAACTGGCTCATAAATGGCTTCAACGTTATACTCTGATTTTAAACGAGCAACCACCACATCAAATTGTAGCACCCCTACAGCTCCCACAATTAAGTCATTATTGGTTAATGGACGAAACACTTGTACAGCACCCTCTTCGGACAATTGAACTAACCCCTTTAATAACTGCTTTTGTTTAAGTGGATCTTTAAGACGAATTCGACGAAACAGTTCTGGTGCAAAGTTAGGAATGCCTGTAAATTTCAGATCTTCACCTTGTGTAAAAGTATCACCTATTTGAATCGTGCCATGATTATGTAAACCAATGATATCACCAGCATAGGCTTCTTCAACATGTTCACGATCACCTGCCATAAATGTTAAGGCGTCAGAAATATTGATATCTTTAGCAATACGTACATGTCGTAACTTCATGCCCTTTTCATATTTACCCGATACAATGCGCATAAATGCAACGCGGTCACGGTGTTTAGGATCCATATTGGCTTGAATTTTAAAAACAAAACCACTGAACTTTTCTTCTGATGATTCGACTTCACGCTTATCGGTTTGACGAGGTTGAGGAGTTGGTGCCCAAGCTGTTAAACCATCAAGCATATGATCCACGCCAAAATTACCCAATGCCGTACCAAAAAAGACTGGCGTTAAATCGCCTGACAAGAAAGCATCTAAATCAAATTCGTTTGATGCGCCTTGCACTAATTCAAGCTCTTCACGCAGTTGCTGCGCTAAATCATCACCCACCGCTAAATCCAAATCAGGGTTAGTTAACCCTTTAATAATTCGGACCTCTTGTATTGTATGACCTTTCCCTGATTGGTAAAGGTAAGTTTCGTCTTTAGCTAAATGGTAAACACCTTTAAATAACTTGCCACAACCAATCGGCCAAGTAATAGGGGCGCACATAATATTTAACTCGTTTTCAACCTCATCAAGCAGTTCCATTGGATCGCGAATATCACGGTCTAACTTATTCATAAAGGTTAAAATTGGTGTATTGCGTAATCGTGTCACTTCCATTAATTTGCGAGTACGATCTTCAACCCCTTTTGCTGCATCAATTACCATCAAACAACTATCAACCGCTGTTAGCGTACGATAAGTATCTTCAGAAAAATCCTCGTGCCCTGGAGTGTCTAATAAATTAACTAAGCAGTCATTATAAGGAAACTGCATCACAGATGTAGTAATTGAAATACCACGTTGCTTTTCCATTTCCATCCAGTCTGATTTCGCATGTTGGGCATTAGCGCCACGGCCTTTAACTGTACCAGCTGTTTGAATCGCATGACCAAATAACAATACCTTTTCGGTAATGGTTGTTTTACCAGCATCGGGGTGAGAAATAATTGCAAAAGTGCGACGTGCATTAACTTCGTCTAAATAAGCTTGTTCTGTCATAAAACTGTTTTAACTCACACAAAAATAATCACATATTTTAGCAGGTATCTGTCTGTTTTGCTATTGATGTTATATGTAACGTTATTTGCCTTATTTATTTATCTATGCATAATATTTGACTTAATAAGTAATGCACTATTTACTGCTTTTTGTTAAAAAGTTTCAGGTAACTATATGTTTAAGTATAAAAACTGGGATTTGCTATGAACATTCGTGATTTAAAATTGTATTTACATTTATGCGAAACCTGTCACTTTGGTATAACGGCAAATGCTATGCATGTTAGTCCATCAACCTTATCAAGGCAGATCCAACGACTTGAAGAACATTTTGGTCACGCGCTATTTATTCGCGACAATAGGCAAGTACAAATCACTTCGGAGGGCGAAAAAGTTAAACGTTTTGCTCAACAAGTAATAAACATGCACCAACAACTAAAATATGATTTAGATCAATCTAACCAACAAATTGTCGGCGAACTCACTCTATTTTGTTCAGTCACCGCTGCATATAGCCATCTACCTGAAATACTTGATCGCTTTAGGATCCACTATCCTCTAGTTGAAATCAAACTATCAACGGGTGATGCTGCTGACGCTGTAAAGAAAATTCAAGCAAATGAAGCCGATTTAGCTATAGCAGGTAAACCAAAACAGCTCCCTACTGGTATTGAGTTTTTAAAATTTGGCGAAATTGAAATGGTATTGCTAATACCTAAACTTAATAGCACGTTTAGTGACAAACTACATCAAAAACAGCCTGACTGGCATAATATTCCCTTTATATTGCCTGAACATGGCCCTAGTCGCCACCGTATTGATTTATGGTTTAAGCAAAGAAAAATTTCCAATCCCAAAATTTATGCTACGGTTGCAGGACACGAAGCCATTGTATCGATGGTTGCTTTAGGTTGTGGGGTAGCCTTATTACCTAAAGTCGTAATGGACAATAGCCCTGAACGAATAAGAGAGCGCATAACCGAATGGTCAACAAACTTAATGGAACCGTTTGATGTTGGTATTTGTGTACAAAAAAGAAGATTATCAGAGAAAATCATTGCTGCCTTTTGGGCAATTTGCAATCTCAATTTACCTAATAACGCATAACAAAAATATAGTGTATAATTACACCTCAAAAAATTAAAACTATATAACGTGTTAACTAGCATATACCTAATTTTTTATTAAGATTTTATGTAGCAGAATAACATTGCATGGTATTGAAAATGAAAAAGATAAAATTAAGAACGTTAGCCTCATTGATATTTTTTGCCGCTGTTACTATGCCATTAATGGCACAGTCCAATACCACAAAACCAACCACCTCTAACATAAACGCTGGTACTGGCAAAAACAATACAAAAGCTGACAGCAAAACGGCAACGTCAACCACAACTATAACAACCAATACTGAAACTAACAGCAGCACGCCATCCCCAATTGATAACACAATTAAAAAACCAAAGTGGCTAGTCCGCAATACATTAGCTTATTATGATGGTGATAGTGATGACCTTGTTACAGCTGGGCTTGGGTTTACCCCATTATCAACCACCACTATCGTACCAGAAGTTGAAATTCCAGCTAAACCAAACTTTCAAGAACGCCGACAAGCTAAACTAAATCGCTATATTGACACCAAAATTGGTGAAGGAACACTATTTGGTTTTAGAAAGCAAGAACTAACTCCTTTGTTTGACGGTAAAATTGCAGGTACCGAAATATCAGCCGTACAAAGACAAGACGGTGTTGGCATGTTGCTACAAATTCCACTTGATTTTAACAAAAATAAACCTTGCATTGTTGCGGTTCCTGCTAGTGATTCGGATGGAATATTTAATACCAAAGATATACAGATTCGTGGATTATGGGGACTCCGTCACAACTGTGCAGTAGTATATAACGACAAAGGGCTAGGTAACGGCATTTATGATATTGAACGCAAACTTGGATTCACCGTTTGGGGAGAAGTACAAAGCGGTAACATCTTATTCTCTCCTTCGATTAATAATAAAGAAAAATATATCAAAAAATATCCCCATCGCTATGCTATAAAACAACTACACTCGCAACTCAATGCCGAAGCCCGCTGGGGGGAACACGTATTAAAATCCCTAGAATTTGCTTTTTATGAACTTAATATTATGTTTTCACCGAATGATCAAGCTATATTTAACAAAGACAACACTCTGGTTTTAGTCTATGGCGCAAGCGATGGTGGTGGAGCAGCATTAAAAGCTGGCGAATTAGATGATCAAAATATGATTGACGGTATTGTTGCAGTTAATCCACAAATTCAACCAAATCTTGACAAAGCCTCAGTTAAACTCAAAATCGGCAACAACAACTCGCAAAAGTTAGAAGCCAAATCTATTGCTAATTACAGTGCTTATGGTGCGTTATATATACCATGTGCCATACCAGCCATAACAGCTTATAAAGACGATGCTTATGTACCTTATGCTGATTATTTTCTTTATTCACAAGAGCGCTGTAACGCCCTTAAAAAAGCAAAGTTACTTACTACAGGAACACCAAAAGAAGCGTTAGAAAAACTACATAAAAATGGTTGGACACCAGAAATGGATATTCAACTACCCTATTTTTACTACACTGAATCTATTGGTCTACCATATCAATATATTAGTGCCTATGGCAAATATAGTGTCACCGAAAATATGTGCAATTTTTCGGTAGCAAGCACCCAGCAAAACCCAATTAACAACACAGGAAAAGTTGCACCATTAAAAGAAATTTCGTTTGAACAAATATGGGGAATGGCTAACGGCCATTTACCGCTTTGGAATGGCCGTAATGCAACGGTTTTGGATCTAGTTGAAAACGAAGATCTCAACACCCCAAGACGTGAATTTTATTCTAGCTCGCAAACGAAAAATACAATCGATTACGGCACTAAAGGATCGATCTGTGTTTATAAAAAATCACAAGAACCACGCATTAAAGAAGGCATAAAACAAGTTATGGCATCGGGTAACTTACATGGTATAAAAACCTTTATTGTCCATGGTCGGAACAATGTTAAACAATTACCCAATTATACATCGCGCGCTTATGTCGCACTAAATAGCTTAGTTGAAGGTAAACAATCACAACTGCGATATATTGAAGTAGAAAACGCCAGCTACTTAGATGGCCGAGCCCCATTTGACAACACATTACTACCAATTGATTATTATGGCGAAGATGCCATCGAGTGGTTATGGGCTAACTTAACCAACAACGCTACGCTACCAGTAAGCCAAGTTGTACGTACCAAAACTCGTGGAGGTAAAAGCGGTTATGCGCCACAAATAACCGACAACAACCTAAAACCGATAGCTCAAACGCCAAATAGCAACAGCATTATCCAAAAAGCAGATGGCAAACTGATATTGCCAAATTAACAGCAAATAATCTAAAACACTACTGGTTTAAGCATAGCGGCTTGAACTGGTAGCACCAAAATCCAGTTTAGCTGGTGCTATCTTTTACTATTAAACAGATTTTGGGATATAACAAAAAAAATAACGACTCTAATTGAGCATAATGCTGCTTAACATCAACAATTGTTTCTTTTAACAAATATAATTTTGGTCGTCTATTTGCCATGCCACTAAGGACATTACCAACAAAGTCAATAGAAGCATAATTTTCGAGCCACTCCCCTTGCCACATTGAATTCATAAAATGCTGATAATCTACCGGATAAACGTCAATATAAGGTTGGATATGAGCTTTTGTTACTTGATTGAATTGAGACACACTCGACAACAAACCATAATTAGCCCAATGCTTTGACAAAAAATGATCCCACACAATATCTAATGTAATGGCTGCAACTCGCTGATGCGATTTTCTAAACAGCAGCTTGGCTTTCTTAACTTCAAGCAGGCTATCGGTCAATCTATCAATTTTACGGTGTAGCATAATGCCATCGGCAATATTAGAGTTATAAATTAAATAAGGATCACCTTTAACAAAATCAGCAACTGTATTACCAATCAACGAACTACGTGCTAACGTAGCCAAATGCAAATGAGCAAGAATATTCATAAAAGTAACCGTTAATTATTCACGATGTTTAAATTCGCCTTCGGCGAAACCTTCTCGCCAGTAACTAGTAATATGAAAAGCATCAGGCGACAAATGTATATATTTATCTTTAATAGCATGACGAACAGATTGTGCCAACGAACGCTCCATCCCTCCCCAAAACAACAACTTATTTTGCTCTGATAAATCAGCATTAATTACCGCATCAACTAATTGAAAGGGATTATCCCTATTTTGTATAAACCAATTCACCTTAATATTTTTATTATCTGGCAACGGCACTATATCACTTTTATGATTAACCTGTATAAAGGCAAAAGCCTTCTGATTTTGAGGAAGATGTTCAAGCGTATAACATATGGCGGGCACAGCCGAAATATCCCCCATTAACACCAAACAATTATCAGTAAATCGCAACTTGCTGGCTGCCGCAATCAAACCAATTTGGTCACCAATCTTAGTTTTTTGCGACCACACTGAAGCCAATCCTGTATCATGAATAGCAAAATCAACAAAAAATTGATTAGAGGCACGCTCAAATTCGCGCACACTATAACTACGGACTAGCTGACGTTGCTTATCATCAACAGCGATTTTATTATTATCATCAAGTTTAGGGAAAGTAATTACATTGGTTGAAGGATCAGGAAAAAGCAATTTTAAATACGGACAAATCCATAATGGATCGATATTTACTGGTTTATCGCTACTAAACTGTATGCGAATAAAACTGGGAGATATTTTTTCAATATTCAATACTGTTAATAACGCATTGACGATGACTTTCTTATTGAATTTGATTTTTCCTATTTTTTCATCCATCAGCTGATCCTTATATTTATTGCTAAATGGCTCATCATACAACAAAATATATTAGAATAATGCTATTTTTATAATTGAAAAAATAGATAAACTTGTTTAACCCAAAAGCGATGAAACAAGTTTAGAAAAAATCAAATTAAAAAATAGGGCGTGTTGATCTTTCGTGATTATTTTTTAGACGGCATGATGTGAGTTATAATAATTCTGTCAAAAACAACCAT
>NZ_JBIDFE010000012.1:0-90062 GCF_046635605.1 Gilliamella sp. BG3 | reverse complement strand
TTTCAAATTATTATCAAAATTATTCCGAAAAGTTCCGTTAGTATTGATATTGTTATTATTGTCTTCTTTATGGAATGTACAGGCGAATGGCAAAAAGGTTCGAACGGGTAATCGTAGTGATGCAATACTGCTACCGTCGGCAGTTATCCATTATGCAAGGCCGAATCTATTTTTGGGTAATGACGAATACGCAGGTCCAGCTGACATATGGAATCCTAAGAAGGGCTTCCTAGTTCAATCAATCGATCCTAAATCATACAACCTCAATTTTCCAACTACAGGAGCGCATAATTTATATTTTGATTTACTTATAACAGGAATAGATGTGAGAGACTTGACATGGGAACCGGTCACGCATGAGGGAATTACAGCAACAGTGACAAATGTTGTAGCTAATAATGACTATTGGATTCCTTGGGAGGATTTTGCAAAAGTTGTCGCCCGTGTTAAGTTAACAGGTCCAGAGGCCAGAAATCAATGGGATAATCCAAATCCTAGCCGAATTGCTGTACCAAAGTTACCGCAAACGTTTGAGTTAGTGGGTAGAGATAGATATGGCATTGAGGTAGTAAAATATGGATTTGTGTTGAGGCAGTGGTTCGTCGTTCGGGATAATCCCAATGGATATGTTAATGGTAGACGTCATAATGACCAGTTAGCATGGTGTAATAATATAGGCTACCGGATGCCAAGGATCAGGGATTTAACTAACGCGGCAGGTCCTGTAGGCGCCAGCCCATCTTCATCAGATAATAATTACATGCGCTATATTGGTGCAGGCTTTTTTTCCGAGTGGGGCAGCATGTACGGCTACACTGGTGCTAGCTTTGTCGACAACCGCTACTGGACGAGCGATACCGACGACAACTACTGGATGAGCGATACCGACGACGACTACTGGAAGGAAGCTGCTAAGGTTAAGGATAGCCACCCGTTCACTGTGGGCTCACACTTTGGCAACTTCTATGGGTACTTCCCGTTTTACAGCACTTATGTTGTTTGCTCCTTGGACCTTAGACCTTAGTCCTGAGGTCGCCGAGGCCAATATTTAGAAACACCTATTTTGATACTTTAACTATCATAAAATTGTTTACCGCCGTGTAGGCAGTTTAGAAAACCCACGAACAGTTTCTCCCCGCATTTCTGGCGTTCACTGCCGTGTAGGCGGTTTAGAAAAGTATTCAAATCAAAGCGCATTCATAGAGTGCGTTTACCGCCGAGTAGGTGGCATATAAATCAAAAAAGCCCTCAGACGAGGGCAGTGGATGTCTACCGACAGAATAGCTGGCTATGGTTATTAGCTGTGTTCAGAAATTTTATTGAACGCTTAAGCTAGTCATTAATAATCCATTATCAACAATATAAAATAAATATTAATAAATTAATTACAACATTTCTCAACAAAGTAACGCATAATTCGATTATCGACGGTTAGTTCGGGATGAAATGAGCAAGTCAAAATGTTATCTTGCTGCGCCATTACACAATGATTATCAATAAAAGCTAGCTGATTGACTTGCTCACCAGCTTTTGCAATATATGGAGCACGAATAAATACTGCTGGAATTTGCTCACCAATAGTTGGTATATCTAACATTGTCTCAAAGCTGTTAATTTGCCGACCAAAACCATTGCGTTCAACGCAAATATCCATCAAATCTAATAATTCGACTTCGTTATGAGTTGTCGTTTTGCCACAAAGCACTAGCCCAGCACAAGTACCTAAAATTCCTTTGCCTTGTTTAGCAAATTGTTGAATGGGCGCTAAAAGCCCATTTTGTTTAATTAATCGACTAATTGTGGTCGACTCTCCGCCGGGAATGATTAAACCATCTAAATTAGCTAATTGTTCCGGTTTCTGAACTAGTGTTGCTTGTACATTATCAATACTATTTAGCATCAAAATATGCTCACTAACTGCTCCTTGTAAGTTGAGCACACCAATGTACTTAACATTGCTTAGTTTGGATGATTTTGCCATTACCAACCTCGATCTTGCATTCTTTCTGATTGAGCAAGTGTGCTGATTTCAATGCCTTTCATGGCTTCGCCTAATTCTTTTGATAATTCGGCTAATCGTGGATAATCATTAAAATAAGTAGTAGCTTGCACAATGGCTTTGGCAAATTTTTCTGGATTTTGAGATTTAAAAATGCCCGATCCAACAAAAACACCATCAGCACCTAGTTGCATCATAAGTGCTGCATCGGCAGGGGTCGCAACGCCACCAGCGGCAAAATTCACAACTGGTAACTTACCTAGTTGTTTTACTTGTAATACAAGTTCATAAGGTGCGCCAATTTCTTTAGCAAAAGTCATTAGCTCATCTTTTGATTTTCCTGTTATCAAACGGATTTGCTCATTGACTTTACGTATATGGCGAACAGCTTCAACAATATTCCCTGTTCCTGGTTCGCCTTTGGTACGTAACATTGATGCTCCTTCACCAATTCGACGCAGTGCTTCACCCAAATCACGACAACCACAAACAAAAGGCACGGTAAATTCATCTTTAAGAAGATGGTACTGTTCATCGGCTGGGGTTAGTACTTCGCTTTCGTCAATATAATCAACCCCCATTGATTCTAAAATACGTGCTTCAACAATGTGGCCAATACGTGCTTTAGCCATAACAGGTATGCTAACAGCATTCATGACTTGTTCAACAATAGTAGGATCTGCCATTCGAGCGACACCGCCAGCTGCTCGAATATCTGATGGTACTCGCTCTAAAGCCATTACCGCAACTGCACCAGCTTGTTCGGCAATTTTAGCTTGTTCAGCATTAACAACATCCATAATTACGCCGCCTTTTTGCATTTGTGCCATACCACGTTTAACAGTCTGTGTTCCTGTAATTTGATTCATTTTTTACTCCTAGTTGAAAATTGGCCTTGTTTGAAAAGTATTATTCAAAAAGAAACAGTTAGACGAAACAGCCAATTGGACTATAATAAAGCCATCCAATTTTAGGTTTGTTGATGTTACTATAAAAATTGCTCAGATAGAATATTGATTTTATTTAATTTTTAATGTATTTTCTAAAAAAAACAAGTGTCTAAAATAAAATATGTGGCAAAAACAAAAACTAACCCAATTTGAAGGATCACTTTTTCAACAATTGACTCACTTAATTGAACATTATATTGAGCAAGGAATTTTGATTGCTGGCGAAAAGTTACCTTCAGAAAGGGAGCTAGCTAAAATGTTACAGATTAACCGCTCAACTGTAGTACATGCACTGGAGCTGTTGACTGAACGAAGCATACTACTTCGACGTCGAGGCAGTGGCACTTATGTCAATAATAAAAAATGGGGCGTGCAAACCTATTCATCGATCAATTGGCGTTTACCAGCCCATTTTTATCGAGATAAAAAATCATTTTATCAACAAAAAGTGGCACAAGTGCGTGCGCAACAAGTGCATATTTGCGATCTGGCTAATGGTGATTTGCCAACTAATTTAATTCCCAAACTCCAGCTACCTGATACCTCGTTAAATGAATTGATTATGCATGAAAAAAACAGCGATGCATTACAATTAGGTTTACCATCGCTTAAAGCTCAAATTGCAACTTACATGCAAACTCAGTTTTCTATGCAAGTTGATATTAACGAAATTTTAATTACATCGGGCACGCAACAGTCGTTATTTCTTATTACACAGGGTTTACTTAAGCCAGGAGATGCAGTTGGAATTGAATCTCCTTCCTATTTTTACTCTTTACCTTTGTTTCAGGCTGCTGGATTACGTTTATATGGTATTGAATGTGATAATGAAGGTATTACCCTTGAAAGCCTATCAAATTGCGTACAACAACATCAAATAAAGTGGTTATTTTTGAATCCTATATTTCAAAACCCAATGGGCTTTGTTATGAGTAATAGACGAAAACAGGCAATTGTTGCATTTTGTCGTTCGCAATGTATAGGTATTGTTGAGGATGACGCCTATAGCAGTTTAGCGTTTAAACCAAATTTGCCAGTATTGCCCATAAAAAAATGGGATCAGCATAATCAAGTTATCTATTTAGGATCGCTATCAAAATATATAGGAGGAAATATTCGTATTGGGTGGATGGTGGCACCGCGTAATATTATCAAAAATCTGTCCAATATTCGGCAACACATTGATTCGGGGTTAAGTATATTGCCGCAATTATTAGCTCAAGAATATCTACAACATCATCACACTGTCCATCAACAACAGCTACGGCAAACGTTACAAATCAAAGCAGAGCAGTTAATGCATTGGTTGGATTGCTATTTCGGTGGTGAGATTACTTATCAACCTCCACTAGGTGGCTTTCATTTATATGCGCATTTACCTGTAAAAACGGTAGCGCAAGAATTAGCTGTGCTTAATAAACTGTTATCAAAAGGAGTGACGGTATCGCAAGGGGCTGACTTTGGCGATAATTTAGGAACAATTAGATTAAGTTATGGGCATTTTGAACGGAAAGTAGTTTGTTAGCTCAGCAGCTTATTACCATGATTATTAGCTTTTAATTTTGTCGGATAGTATTTTTGTTGCAGCTAACAAATATTGAACAAATTCGTTTATTCTTTCATTTGGCATTTGGAACCGAACCCCTGATGTGCTAATGGCTGCAATGACTTTGCCATTTTTATCATAAACAGGGGCGGCTAAGCAGGTGACTTCGTCAAAGTCTTCACCATTATCAAATGCCCAACCTTGTTGACGTATTTTTTGTAGCTCTTTTTTGTAAGCTGTTTTTGTGGTGATAGTATTTTGTGTTTTTATAGTTAGATTTTCGTTTGGGAACAAGTCATCAATGCGTTGTTCTGGTTCCCAAGCTAAAAGCACTTTACCCAGTGCAGAACAGTGTAAAGAAAGTTTGCGACCTAACCAGCTTTTGACTTGAATGGCACTAGGACTTTCAACTTTGGCTAAGTAGATGGCTGAATTACCGTCTAATACACCTAAATGGCAGGCAAGTTGTGTTTTATCCCGTAAAAATGAAAGTGGTTCAAGGGCTAAATCTTTTATATTAAATTGTTCGATTGCCTTATTACCAAATTCATAAAAAACAAGGCCTAAAAAATATTTTCCTTCGTTTTGTCGTAATAATCCGTTAGTTACTAAGCTAGCAAGTAGTGCCGAAGTTGAGCTTTGAGGTAAAGATAACCCTTGATAGATTTGTGTATAGGTTGCACCATCGTGTTTTGCAATAAAGTGAAATATTCTGTTTGCTTTATCTATGGCAGGGGCTTGGGTTGTTATTTCGGTTGTCACAAATTACGCTCATGTGTTGAAACTATTGTAATTATAAATATTTTTTTTATTTTCAACAACAGCAATTTCATTTTTACTTAATATTTGATCGTTATCACATTCTTAACAAATAGTTACTCATTTATGTCTTAATTAAGTTGAATCATTTTATTTACGATTATATATTGAAACAAACATCAATATTATGTTGTAAAATTTAATTAGGAGTTATTATGAAACATTCTCATCCATACTTTGGGGCTATTTGCCCTGCTATCACACCATTTAACAGCCAAAATAAAATCGATTTTGCGGCAATGGAAAAACACTACAAAATGCTAACTAATGCAAAAATAAACGGTATTTTAGTTATGGGGACTATAGGGGAGTTTGTCACTATGACTATTGATGAACGTTTAGAAATTATTAAACAAGCTCATCAATTCACTGATTTACCTTTGATTGTTAATGTATCAACCACTGTTGTTGATGATATGGTCAAACTTGCTGATGCAGCATTTGATGCTGGTTATGGCGCTGTAATGGCGTTACCTCATTACTATTTTGCACAAACATCAAATCAACTGTATGAATATTATAAATATTTAGACTCTAAATTTGCCAGCAACTGGTTTATTTATAATTTCCCTGCTAGAACAGGTTGTGACGTTGATTCACAATTGGTTACTCGATTAATGACTGATTTTCCAAAATTCATTGGCATTAAAGATACAGTTGACTGTGCATCGCACACCCGATCTATCGTTTTAGCTGCGCAAAAAATCCGTAAGGACTTTGCGGTATTTTCTGGTTTTGATGAGTATTTTGTACCAAATTTAATGAACGGTGGTGCAGGGGTTTTGTCTGGTCTTAATAATGTGGTTCCTGAGCTTTTTGCTAATGTAATGACGGCTTTTAAACAAAATGATTTTAATGAATTAATACAGTTACATAAAGAAATCAGCCGATTATCTAACATTTATAGCATTGGCGATGATTTTGTAACTACTATTAAAGTCGCAGTTGAACAAAAACAACATTATTTAGAACCAATATCGCGAAATTTTGGTGGAAATCTAAATAATGAACAAGTTACAAAAATAAAAACACTTTTTAATTACTAATTAAAAGAGAGCTCACTTATGAAAATTAAACAATGTATCGACAAAGTGCCAGGAGGCATGATGTTAGTACCTCTTTTTTTAGGTGCGTTATTACATACTTTTGCTCCTGGGACTGCTAAATATTTTGGTTCTTTCACTAATGGTATTATTACAGGTGTTGTACCTATTTTGGCGGTTTGGTTATTTTGCATGGGAGCATCAATCAATGTCAGTGCAACTGGAACAGTATTGAAAAAATCAGGCACATTAGTTGTGACAAAGCTAGCAGTAGCATGGGCATGTGCCTTTATTTTTACTCAAATATTGCCTGATAATGGCTTAGTCAAAACGGGGTTTTTTGCTGGATTATCCGTTTTAGCGATTGTTGCATCGCTAGATATGACTAACGCGGGTTTATATGCGTCATTGATGCAAGAATATGGCACAAAAGAAGAAGCAGGTGCGTCAGTATTAATCTCAATGGAATCTGGACCTTTAATGACCATGATCATCCTTGGTTCTGCGGGTTTGGCATCGTTTCAACCAGAACATCTAGTTGGAGTATTAATTCCCTTTATTGTTGGATTTATATTAGGAAACTTAGATGAAGACCTCAGAAGTTTATTCAGTGTAGGAACAAAAACACTAATTCCTTTTTTTGCTTTTGCATTAGGTAACACCATTGATTTGGCTGTTATTTTTAAAACAGGATTATTAGGCGTGTTTGTTGCTATTTTTGTTATTGTTGTTTCAGGCATACCACTTATTTTGGCAGATATATTTATTGGTGGTGGTCGTGGAGTTGCTGGAATTGCCGCATCGGGTACTGCTGGTGCAGCTGTTGCAACACCGTTTTTAGTGGCCGAAGTTGCACCAACCTTTGCCGAGGCTGCACCAGCAGCAACAACACTTGTTGCTGCATCAGTCGTAATAACCTCGATTGTGGTTCCTATCATCACCTCTTTATTTAGTAAGTATATTGCCAAAAATATTGAAATTAAGGAGTAATAGTATGGCTTATCGTATGATATTAAATGAAACTTCGTACTTTGGTGCAGGTTCAATTCATCATTTGATTGATGAGGTAAAAAAGCGCCATTTTAAAAAGGCGCTTGTCGTTACCGATAAAGATCTTATTCAATTTAACGTCGCCACTAAAGTCACCAATTTATTAGATGAATTTGGTTTGAGTTATGATATTTTTGACGAAGTGATTCCAAATCCAACGATTAATATCGTAAAAAAAGGCGTAGAAATTTTTAAACAATCAGGTGCGGATTATTTAATTGCTATCGGTGGAGGGTCACCACAAGATACAGCAAAAGCAATTGGTATTATTATTAATAATCCACAGCATGCCGATGTGCGTAGTCTAGAAGGGGCAATTAATACCGAAAAACCAGCAGTTCCAATTATTGCAATTCCAACTACAGCAGGCACAGCAGCCGAAGTTACCATTAACTATGTTATTACTGATGAAGAAAACAAACGTAAATTTGTTTGTGTCGACCCGCACGATATTCCTGTTGTTGCCATTATTGATAGTGAAATGATGGCATCAATGCCTGCTAGTTTAAAAGCTGCAACAGGTATTGATGCATTAACTCATGCTATTGAAGGCTTTATCACTAAAGGTGCATGGGAACTATCGGATATGATGCATTTAAAAGCGATAGAAATCATTAATCGGGCATTACGTGCGTCAGTTAAAGGTGACCCCAAAGGGGTAGAGGATATGGCTCTTGGGCAATATGTTGCTGGAATGGGATTTTCTAATGTTGGTCTTGGACTTGTGCATGGTATGGCTCATCCTTTAGGCGCTTTTTATGGAATACCTCACGGTGTCGCTAATGCTGTTTTATTACCTCATATAATGGAATTTAATGCTGAATCAACAGGTGAAAAATATCGTGACATAGCCAAAGCAATGGGATTGAATGATATTTTAAATCAAACAATACAAGAGGTTCGTAAACATGTTGTTGAAGCAGTTAAACAGCTCAATAAAGATGTTGGTATTCCAGCCAAATTGCGTGATATTGGTGTTAAAGAACAGGATATTCCCGAACTTGCTAAGGCTGCATTTGCCGACGTTTGTACTGGAGGCAATCCACGCGATGTTAATGAAAAAGATATTGAAATGCTATATCGCCATGTTTATTAGTTATTAATAAACATTTAATAATTTGTATTTTATAAAAATAAATTCTTGGCCTATTGCGGTAGTTCATTTGTTGTGGTTTATGACTATCGCCTTTTTGTAGATACTTTAGCTTTACTATTCGGTCTACTCTTCAATTGTATTATTCTATTTAGGTAAAATATATTAATTTATCTGCATAGTGAAGAAGTAAAAAAACACTTGCTTTTTTAGATAAAATAAAATTGATTTTTTGGTAGTTTAATATTTAATCTTTTTAATAAATATATTAATAATCAATTAATTGCAGAGTTATCAACAGGTTTATTCAGTACTTATTAAGTCATAAAGTGAATAAATATCTTAAGTCCCTTTTTTAATTATCCGCAAATAAACCACACTCAAAAAAGCTCAATAGGCAATTGAGCAAAATATCACCTTTTAACCAATTATTGAAATTAGTTTTTCCTTGTTATTTGCTTTTGTAACGCAATGCAAACAAATGAAAAATTTTTATAACATTATGATTAAATATAAAATCACTTATAAATAACATTAGGGATTAATTAAAAATTGGCTAATTACTTACCTTTTTTTAACTATACTTTACCATTGAACCAAATATGTTAGTTTACTGCCACTATTCTAACTCGTTATAATTACAAGCATCAGGTAAAAACCAGAAACGATATTAGGAGACTATTTTGCATCTTTCATCTAAGGCTTTTCGTATTTTAGGTATTATCGCTACAGTGGCGTCATTAGGGATGTATGTTTCTTATATTCCACAAATCATCGATAATTTGCATGGATTGAAAACAAACCCAATTCAACCATTGGCCGCTTCCATTAACTGCTCGCTATGGGTCTGCTATGGGCTGCTACAAGAAAAGAAAGATTGGCCACTAGCAATTGCTAATTCGCCAGGAGTAATTTTTGGGTTAATTGCTTTTTTTACTGCTCTATAATTTACATAATATCATTATGTAACAAGTAATCAGTTGCTCTTATATTATCGCTTTTTGGGTAGCATTTTTATTGTTTGAGTTCATAGTAAATTTCAACAAGAATTGTAAAAAAAGATTTTTTTTGTTATCAAATTAACTCAAAAATTGTTCAGATTAATATTTAATCATTTAGAAAATTATTTAATAATTAAAATGTTATTGAGTTATTAACAGGTTTGTTAAATACTTATCAAATTGTACAGTGAATAAATCAAGTTAATCGATTTGCTTTAATATTACCGACAAAATGATAGATTTGTTGAAATTTGCAATTATGCTGGCAGATTATTTTTAAGTACATCTTAAAAGAAGATAGACAGACTAATAGATAGTTTTATAATGCATCCAAAAATCAAATAACCGTCAAAAGGGAAAGAAAATGAAAAAATTAATCGGTATATTTTTACTTAGTTTACCCATGTTGGCTGTAGCTTCAAATTGTGATGAAATTAGTGCTAATATTGCTGAAAAAATCAAAAACAACGGTGTTGATCCTTCACAATTTCAGTTAAAACTTGAACCATCTGATAAATCAGAACAACAAATTGAAGGTAAAATTGTTGGTTCATGCGATCGTGGTCAACAACGTATTGTTTATGTTCGTTTGGATGGTTTAGCAACGCAAACACAAACTCAGCCAGCTAATACAAAAGATGAAACTGAAAGCCGTAATGATAAAGCAGAACCATCAATAAACACCCCAACCGAATCAACACCAGTCGAAGGTAAATGACCCGTTAAAAATTAATTATGTAATTTTTGCAGAAAAATAGGGAGTAATGCCCTATATTTATATGTTTGTGACTAGAGCAAATGGCTATAATTTGCTTTAACCTCTTCGTCCCATACACTTGATTGTACTTGACCAATGTGTTTTTGTTGTAAAAGCAACATAACCAAACGCGATTGCCCAATTCCACCACCAATGGTTTGCAACAAATCGCCATTAATTAATGCTTTATGCCAAGCAAGCTCTAAACGATCTTCGTCATTTGTTAGTTTTAATTGACGTTTTAACGTTTCTGGATTGACACGAATCCCCATTGATGAAATTTCCAATGCGCTATGCAAAATTGGATTCCACACTAAAATATCGCCATTTAAGCCATTAGATCCTAAATCGTTTTCACTGCTCCAGTCATCATAATCAGGTGCACGAGCATCGTGCTTTTCATTATTTGATAATTTACCGCCAATACCAATTAAAAACACAGCTCCAAGCTCTTTAGTTATTGCGTTTTCACGCTCTTTTGGGGATAAATTTGGATAGCGTTTTAATAACTGCTCACTATCGATAAAGGTGATAGATTCGGGTAAAAATTGTGAAAGATGATACTGTTGTGAAACAATTTTTTCGGTCGCTTTAATGGCAGCATAAATATTTTCGACCGCTTGTTTTAGATAAGTTAAATTGCGATCTTCTGGACGAATTACTTTTTCCCAATCCCACTGATCAACATAAACTGAGTGAATTGGCGAAAGTTGCTCCTCGTCTGGGCGTAATGCTTTCATATTAGTGTAGATTCCTTCGCCAACTTTGAAATGGTGATCGCTCAAGATTTTACGTTTCCATTTAGCTAGTGAATGTACCACTTCATATTGTGCATTAGGTATTGCTTTTACCTTAACTTGCACTGCGTGCTCAGTACCTGAAAGGTTATCTTGAATACCATCGCCAACTTTACTTAGTAACGGAGCTTGCACTTCGATAAGTGATAAACGCTCGGCAAGTTGCTCAGCAAAAAATTGCTTAACAAAGCTAATTTGCTGTTGCTGCTCTTTAAATGATATCGTCATGTTTACGCTCTAATCATTTATTTAATTTTCAGTGTATCAGTAAAGTAAACTAGATGAGTGAATTTTGCAAGATGAAGATAGAAAGGTAAAGCATTGACTTGTTTAAATTGAATAAACGTTTGATTTTGCTAAAAAATAAAATTTAAAAACTTCAATAAAATCAATTGTCTACCTGAGCGATTTTAGAACAAAACATACTTATAGCGCCATAAAGTTAATATGCTTGTCTTATCACAACATCAAAATACATGATCACTAAGTTAGGTTAACACGCCAAACTGGCGGTTTTGTGTTTTGGCGGTTAGTAGTGATATTAAGTATTAAAAATAAAAAGTTAATTTATCATAAACTTAACATTATATTTTGCTAAAAAATTGACTTATTGCTAAAGCTGAATCATTTCTATCTTTACATTTCTTTACAAAAAAGTAAGCTCAAGAACTAGCCAACTATTTTTTTAACGGCTATACTTCCATCGATTTAGGAAAACAAGCTTATTTAACAAGCTAATAAATATAAAACAAAACAATAAAACAATAAAACAATAAAACAATGTACTTGATGGATGAATCGTAATGCAATATCATTTTTGCCACAAGACTTGGCAAGCCTATGTCTTAAATTTATCGAATAATTTTATTCGGCGAGTGTTTGCTCAAAACTTATTTATATCTCTGAAATTATCTACAAAATCATTTTTAAAAATTCAATTGGTACTGGCGCCGTTGTTGTTACTGCCGTATTCATTGGAATCGCAGGCATTATCGGCCACTACATCGAATACCATTCAAGGCACTGCACCCTATTTAACGCTTGATGATGGTGTCACTAAAGAGACTAATATAGATGGCTTATTAGCTATTAAGTTATCAGACGGTCGAACATTTACACCACAAAATAATCCCTCATCACCGGCAGCACCAATTAAGGTACCTGTAGAGTATACTTGGGGTAATATTAATATAATAGTTCCGCCATTAAGTGAGTACTTCCATATGAATGACTTGGTGGCACAAGGTAAATTGCGTGATGATGATGGAGATCCTATAGAGACAAATGGGGGTATCCTTCTGTCTATCTTTGATAAAAATGGTCGATGGATTAATAGTGATCGTAATAATAATAGTAGGTTAACGATATGTAATGCACCTTATGCGGTGAGATTAGAGAGTCCAGAGGTTTATTTATTTACTATGTATGGTGACCCATATTATAGTAAACTCGAAGGAGGTACAGTAACGTATTACATTAGTCCAAATACCGTCCCTCAAATCTGTTCTGTAAAGCCAAATCTTGGTGGTCTGGATGGTCTAGGTGACATATGGAATTATAGGGACGGATTTTTCGTTCAATCAACTAATCCTGATTTATACAACCTAAATTTCCCGACCACGGGTGCGCACAATTTATATTTTGATTTACTCATAGGAGGAGTAGATGAAAGTCAGTTGACTTGGTCGCCAGTTACACACGGGGGGATCACAGCGACAGTAACGAAAGAAGTGGTTACTAATGGGGGGGGTGAAAAAGTTGTAACGCGCGTTAAGTTGACAGGGCCAGCGGCAAGTGATAGTCAAAAAGAGTCAGATAGTCCAGGTCTAATTGCCGTGCCAAATTTACCACAGGTATTTGAATTAGAGGGTCGAGATAGTAGTGGTAATGTAGTAGTGAAATATGGATTTAAGTTAAAGCAGTGGTTTGTTGCACGAGGAAACAAGTTAGGGACATTTTCTGAGCAAGAATCTTGGTGTAATAGCATAGGTTATCGTCTGCCTCGGATAAGCGATTTAACTAATGCGAAATGTGGTATAGATGATCGTTTCCCATGTGTAGAAGACATAAATGGCGCTACTCCTTTATCAATAGGTAATTATCCTCAGAGACGAATAGGCGCTGGTTTATTTACCGAGTGGGGCGCACTGATTGGTGGATATACCGATGCTGATTTCGGATTCCCGCATTGGACGAGTGATATAATGGGAAGTAATCCGTTTCTTGTATACGAAGGCACGGTTTCTAGATCTGATGGGGTTTGGGATGCTTCTGCTATTTGCACGTTTTAGTGGTTAGTTCAGTTTTAAAGCACAGGGATATTTATGGCGTTAATCAAGGACAATCTAGCCAAGAACTAAGCCGTTGCTCGATGGAGCATCGGCTGGCAAAACCAGTTGGCCTTAAGCTTTAATAACTTAAAACCAAAAAACGCCCCGACTAATAAGATTTAAAAATTTGCGCTTTTGTTATTAACCAGTTGTTATTAAACGACTGTTATTAAATAATAAAAGCGCTTTTCTTGAAAAATAAAGCCACAATAATAAAAAAGAATATAATCTATAAAGCATTGATTTTAATTAAAAACATAGATTGGACTATGAAAGCAAATAGTCTGATTATTCTTTATTAACTACCTTATTATTAACGTATCAAACTTAAATTAAAGTAACACATCTTTGGAAAATAACCGTTTTAGGCGTAGTACAACAGAATACTTTAAAATGGCTGATTGTAGTAGCAAGGCAAAAAATTTTAATTACTAAGTAAATTCTATTTGCCAAAAAAATCGTTATTGTAGATTAATTACCCATGACGGCGATTGGAAAGGTTGCTCGAAAAAAACTGTGTCAATTGCTATTATAAATTACTATTATTAACAACTATCAAAAAAAGCTGAACATTGCTAAATGCTCAGCCCTGATTTTTTATACATCAAATACTTAACTTAATTTTTATAGTGGTATATTAGTTTATTAAACATTTTAGATTTGCTTTCTAAAATTAAAAAATATGCTTTTATTTAAATAATATGTTTGTTTTTAATGATATTGGATAGATTGTTCACTTTGCTCATCGTGTACTAAAAGTAGACAAGTATCACTTAATGATACGGCTTTTTGTAAACGTGCTTTGTCTTGTTCATTAAGGTTATTGATACAAGCAACTATATAGCTACAGGTTTTGTATTGTAAGACTTTTTCAATGGTTGATACTAGGTCTTCATTATTTAAATTTGCTAGATGAATCACTTTGTGTTTATCTAACCCTGCAGTATTAACCCATGAACGTTTTAACATTGGTCGGTCAGAAAGCCATAATTGCCATTTTTTAGCTTTATTAAGTGATTTTAATAAAGGGCGTTGTTGTTGTAATACTTGTTGAAAAGGGGACTCAAAATTAATAGCCATAAGTTGTTGTGTAGAATGTTCAATAAGCATAATAACCTCTGTACTGTTTTTCTATACAGTGTATATTAATACAGTATTTTGAGGTTGTAAACTCTATTTATGATTATTTTTTATGTGATTTATTAATTGAGTTATTTTAAGAACGCAAATATTGATACGATAAAATACCTAAATATGTCATTAAAACTGAACCAATTACATGAATCAATATTGTTGCTAAACCCCAATATATTCGACCGTCTTGTAAAAAGTTAACCACCTCGGCAGAAAAGGTTGAAAAAGTTGATAAGCCACCACAAAAACCTGTTATTACCAATAACCGCCATTCAGCAGAAAGGTTAGAGTGATTAAAAAAGGCAATTGCAAAGCCAATAATATAGCCAGCAACTAAATTAGATAGCAATGTACCTAGTGGAATAGTAAAAGCAATAACATTGAGTTTAAGTGATAAGAACCAACGCATTAATCCCCCCGCTACTGAACCGACAGAAATGGCTAAAATCAGTTTTAACATAATGATATATCCTTGACTATACTTTGAAATATGAATTTGTTATCGCTATAGATACTAAGTGATCGGAAAATATATAAAACGATCATACCAGTAGAAAATAGAAATAGGAAATCCTAATCAGATTGAGATAGAATATTCAATATTAAGAAAATTTGAGGTATATCTATGTTTACAGGCATTGTTCAAGGCGTTGGTCAGATTATTGATATTGTTGATCAAAATAAATTAAGAACATATAAAGTTAAATTACCGCATCAATTAACTAATAAAATTGAAATAGGGGCGTCGATTGCCAATGATGGATGTTGCTTAACAGTAACGGGGGTCGATAAAGATATCGTGTCGTTTGATATTATGGAAGAAACCCTTGCATTAACGACATTGGGTGATAAAAAAATCGATGATTTTGTGAATATTGAGCGTAGCGCTAAATATGGTGATGAAATTGGTGGTCATGTGATGTCTGGGCATATATCTTGCACTGCAACTATTGTTGATATTCAAAAAACTGCCACAAATTGTGAGATGACATTACAATTGCCGAAAGAATTTATGAAATATGTATTATATAAGGGCTTTATTGGCATTGATGGTGCAAGCCTAACAATTGGGCAGGTAAAAGAAGATCGTTTTGCTATTCATTTAATCCCTGAAACGTTAGCTATTACCACGTTAGACGCTAAAAAAGTCGGAGATAAAGTTAATATCGAAATTGATTCCCAAACTCAAGCCATTGTTGATACAGTTGAACGGGTATTGGCAGCAAAAAATTGATAATATTTAATTTTGATTCTCGATTAATTTGAGAAAAATATTATTAGATTATTATCGAGTAACTGGTTTATTTTAATTAAGTATTTTCGTTAGTTTAACCTGAAATCAATGGTCTACCTGAATGTTTTATTAAAATAGGTAATAATCTTTTATAACGTTTGGAGACCTTTGATTAGTAGTTAAGGTATATCGACAATTTAATACCAACAAAATTTAATTTTATACTTAAATACTGTTTATATTTAAATGCTTTTTTTACTTAAACATATAGTTACCTGAAAGTTTTTGACAAGATTTTTAACATTTCCACCACAGACAAAAACAATTTAGTTCTTATTGGTTTATTTTTATGCTTTGATTAGTGTTAATTAGGTTGAAGATGGTTATACTTTACCCGATTGGAGCATTTTTCCTTTTTTGCCACCCCATTGGTCATCAATAATGTAGTGAGCTGTGATTGGTACAAGTGCAGGTATAAAGGTAAATTTATAAAAAACTTCATCACCTTCGCAGATTTCATAATACAGTGAATATAATGGTGCATCTAATTGTAGGTTAATAGTAAATTTTTCTGTGGCAGAGGCAACCTCAATCGTATTTTTGGGATGTGTGTAAAAGGGAACAACAATGCATCGTTGGGTTTGGTTATCCATTGTAAAACTATCTGATAAGGTTAAAAAAACGTTTGCACCGAAAACATCATCAGGTAATGGGTCAAAAATGACATAATCCTTATGAATAACTGCACCTTGTGCAATATTTTGTTTACCCCATTGCGATAATTCTTCACTGTATGGTCTAGATCTGACTAAAATTTGACTATGAGATATTAATAAATCTACAACCTGTTGTTTGTTTTTCTCCATCAGAGATATTCCTTTACATACCATAAAATCATCAAATTAAATGTAGGAAATTGCCAGATTGTTAATATCAAATTATAAAAATAATTCGCAAATAATAATGTATAAGGCATTTACTTAAAATTGCTTTATGTGGTTTAACCATTTTGTAAAAATTAATAAGCCATCTAGGCTTTTGTTTTCTATTTTTCTTTTGGATTTTTGAATATTGGCTGATTATGCCATATCTTTGTTAAAGCATATATTACTTTTTCGGGTTTCTCATTTATTTTAGCCTCATGTGTTATTTGGCGTTATTTGTATGGGTAAAAACAATATAATAAATCTTATTTAGTTAAAATAAGATTTATTGGGTTATTTAATTCAATCACTATTTTGAAATCGGCACTTGATTCCACTATAAGAAAGTGATTTGGCAATTCAGTTGCATTAATGAATGGGTTTGATGTTTCGAAATAGATCACCCATTTTAAATCATCTTTAGGCGTTAAGTAGGCAATAAACCCTTCTGAACCATAACTTCCTTCACCTAAAAAGCATTGATTACCATTAGTTATGGTAATTTTTTTTGTGATATCTATATTAGTGATATTATCAGGATCTTTATCCAAAAAAAGATTAAGGTTGAATTGTTTCCCTTTTTTAATTAACAATTGGGGATAAAACTGGGCTGAAAGGGATATCGATTCACCAGTAGAAAAGTAAATCCCGTCTTTTATAGGTAATGTTTGTTTATTCCATAACGCTAATATTTTTGTCATCTAAGCACTCTTTTATATGTTAATCTCCAAAAGCGTGGTTAATTTATTGCATAATCAAACCTAGATTTGATGCAAGTATTATAAATGTCTATTAGCTAATTTATACGAAATATTTGTTAACGTAGCTTTTTGTTTGTCGAATATTGCTTTATATTTGCTTAATGTTGAGTGATTAACTGCACTATAATGGTTTAGTTCATTATTTTGTGTGCCGTCATCTTCCCAATAGCATAATGGACAAACATCGTATTGTCCTTGATGAGTTAAGGTTAAATAATGGCAACAAGGGCATGCATGCAAGATATCTTCGTCCCCTATAATGGTAATAGGTTCACGGTATAAAGCACTAATATATTGTTTTAAATATTGATTAGAATAGCCTTTCAATTTAATGCCAACAAAATAGCCTAATAAAAATTGCTCAATGGCATCATCATAAATATTGTTATATGCTAAAGGTTGGCCTTCTTTATCAAGATAATTTGCAAAGAGTATATTTTCAATATCCTGTTTTGTGGATTGTGTAATCATTTCGATAGCTAACAGTGTTAAAGCAAGTTTTCGGCTGAGTGTTTTCATTGGGTTAATGTAAATAATGAAATGATAAATCGTCTAATTTATCAGATATATAGTTTTGTTACTATCTGGCTTTTTATTTTATGCTTATGATAAATGAAAAACAGGGACAATAAAAAGATAGAATGTTAAATATGGGAAAATTAAATATTGATCTTATTGATATTATTAACAATGGTGGCTTTTTGAAGTGCCTTTCTGCTTTAGCGAAAGATGCTTTTTTTCGACATTGCCGAATAGAAACAATGAAATCAGCCATTTTGTACACGGCTAAAATCGGGCTTTTTGATATAGAAGTAGGTCTTGATAAAAAAGAACATAGTGGCTATGAACTCATTAATTTATCTGAAGATAACCATGAAGTTAGTGGTATCGCTATCCATGATACTTATGGAATAATGAAAACAAATTTTAATGCTTTATTATCAGCTAATATTATCCAATTATTGCCTGAGCATACAGTAAACCATATAGATAATATAGAACAAATTGAAATCCACTTCTGTAGTGGAAGCACTATAATTTATCAGCAAGCTGACTTATCGCCTGCGGTAATATCCAATACATTAAAGGGCGTCATTTTTTGAATTGGAATAATGTGTGATTTGTTTATCGTCATCAATTACTATATGATTATTATTGATTATATAAGGAAAAAATAGAGATAACATTTCAAAAGAAGATCTCAAAATTTAATCAATTAAAATTGAGTCACATGAAAAAAAAGAAATGTTGCCCTTGATCTGTTGCGATACCCAAAAGGTAATAAAAAATGAATTCTATCGATATTATAAAAAGCTATTTGGCAGGCTCGCTTTCTCCACAGGATTTTCAAAAAGAACTTTATTATAATAAGGATATTGAAGATCTTCTATCTGAAGAGAATCAAATTCCCCCCTATACCAGCAGATATAAAAACGCATTTTTATATCTTATTGAAATTGATATTTTATTGCCATCAGGTGAACTCGATAGTAAAGATTTACTTTCAAAGTTTCTCGCTAAAAGAAATATTAACTTCTCGTTAAATAATGAACATAAAAAAAAGTATGATCTATTTATGAAAATTCAGCCAAGTTGGTTAAATTTAACTGAACCATACTTTAATTTAATCATGAATAAACATCGGGATAAAGTTGGAGTTGAATTAGAAAGAGCGTTAAAATTAGAAATTAAGAAAGATTTTAAGTTTTTAAAAAATAGACCTAAATGGCTTCAATCCCCAAACTGGCCAACCGTAGATAACAAACCGTTAATTTTTATAGGTCAATTAGATATAACCCAAATTAGCCATGATATATCCTATTTATATATATTTTTAGATGAAAAGAAAAATACATATATGACTTTTGAGCAATCAACATAAACAATAACTAACTGGCAACACGGCGATATGATTTAATAATAATTCTATCGGGTTGCCATAACTAGCAAAATCTCAAGCGATATATCATGAATAAATTAAAAATTAGGCAACAAAAATTTGAAGTGAAACATTACTGGTCCCCAGATATACATGATCCTTGGCGATGGAAGCCAGAAGACAATGCAGTATTTTACTTATTAGAAATGAATATTGGTATTACAGGAAAGGATGAAACAGATATTTATTCAATTATTATTGCCACTCCAGAAGGGATAATGAATTTAAATAACGATAGAATGCAACAACCTAAATTATATAAAATGTTGTTACTATACCAATACGATTGGAATAAGGTTAGACGCACAATAGATCAGCAGCTTGCTTTGATAAATCCCACTGATGAAATACAAGCCTTGGATAAATTAGCCAGTAGTTTTTATTGGGAATATGATGGTATGAAATAACCCTAAAAAAATATGCTAATTATGAATATGTGGTGATGAGTAATTAGCACAATTTATTAAGTGATCCTTTATAGCGGTTTGAGTAAAAATAGTTCGGTTGAGACTGAGCCTAATGGGAACGTGCAAACTAAAACCAGCATTCATGTGGATTGCAAAAGTGAAGTACATAAGTATTCCATAAAATGGGAGTTTTAATATTAATGCATATTCAAAGAGAAAAGATCTTATATGCACTTCAAAAAGCATATGGCGATTTAAGCAACCCAGATTTCCATTTCGTGATGGAATCCTATAACTCCCTAAAATATAAATGTCTACTAAATGATATCCATGCTTTATTTAAAGTAGAAGATAATACTGATTTAAACTATGACGTATGTATATCGCTAAAATTTAATTATCATAATAAATCAATGTATTTATATTTATCTTTAGTATCGGCCTATGCCTTTTTATTTTATGAAAATAAAGTTATTGATTGTAATGATGATATTTATCAAATATTGCCTGAACTGATTGATATATTACATGATTATCATTTTGTGTTGTTAAACAAAAATGAGCTTTTATATACCTTTGATATAAATTCCTCGGCTTTTGGTTTCGAGGATAAAAAAGCATCAGTTTTAGCACTGTTGTTTTCATTCGGTTTATCGGTCAATTAAAAATAATAATTAAACTACATGACGACAGCTTGGGAATAGTCGAAATAGGAGAAAAATAAAATGCCAGAAGTAAACAATCAGGCAATTGAAACAATCTATGGAGAAATATATGGAAGAGACGCTTTAATATTAAAAGACATCATATTTGATATGTTTCCACTGGAATTAAAGGTAGTAGCTTCTTTGTGGTTACCACATTGCCAACCCAGCAGAGGATTAGAAGGCGAGGCTTTAATCTGTTTTAAATTTAAAAATATAAAAAGTTTAACTATTACGATGATTGAAGAATCAAAATATCAGTTGGTACAAAAATCTTGTTTCGATAAAGTATTTGATAAGGAACAAGATGAACATTATGTTTTAAGTACTTATGATCATATTTTTGATGTGATTGGTCAATGTGAAGTAAGCTACAAATAGTTATTAACGTTTGTAATAATTTGGAAGGAAAATTGGCTGATAATATGGTTGTACATCATAAAAACCCATTATTTCGTCAATAATAAAGATTTACACAAGTATCCTAAAAGAATATCCCTTATTTGGTACTAATTAAAAGAGGTCGGTATGAATTTATTCTGCGATAATTGTAATAAAGCATTTATAGCATCAGAGGAGCAAGACCGATTCATCTTAGTTTCTCGTAAAAAAAACATGAAATTCATTATGATACAGTGTCCTTATTGTTTTATGAGTTATGCTTTTAATCCAATGCGGTTAACTAACCTAGACAATAAACAAATCCCTGTTGTTAATGGGTTAAGATGCCCTAAAGAAACATGTACGGGTATAGTATCTTATATTGAAGATATCCCTCCATTTTTTGGGTGTGGTGAATGTGGTAACGTCTGGTTAAAAAAAGAAAATTTGTATGATGATATTAAAAATATAATATCTAAGTATCCTTATAGAAAACATGCATATAATATAATAAACGGCGAATATTTACCTGTTCTAGATAAAGAAATTCCACCATGCTATGATGAGCAAGTCAGTTTAGAGTGGAATAATGAAATAAATAAAGACGATGGTTGTGATGATGGCAGAAAATAGCCAGATACAATTTATTGTAAATAATAATTGGAGATTATGAATGAAAACTATAAGAGGAATTGATAATTTGTTCCGTATTTATAAAAATTTGAATGAACCGTGGTCTTTTTTTGTAGAACCTGAATTTATAAATGAGATCAATTGCATTAAAAATGCCAATTATTACATTGCAGAGACGGAAGATGAATTTGATGAAATGGATGATTCACCTGATAAATATGATGCATGGTTAGAATATCCGATATTTCAAGCCATTATCGATAATAAACTTGAACATCATCCTAATGCTACAAAAAAAGATTTATTAGATGCTATTATTTATTACCTTGAAAATGATGATTTTTTGGATTAATCCAAAATGGGAAGGTCAAAAAAAGGTCTTTCCGTTTTTAAGCAAAAATCTGTAGTAGTAAAATTTACCGTTGTTAACCGCATTAATGTAGTCTATTTAAAACAGTTTTTATCGCTAAAGAGAAATTATGAAAAAATTTTTAGAATTACTAAATAAACAAGGTATAAAATACCTCATTGAAGACAATAAGATCACAGTTGATGGTAATTTAAATCTAAGAAATAAAGGAATTAAAGCATTACCTGAAAACTTGTTTGTTAACGGGGATTTGATTTTAACTTATACAAGAATTGAAGCACTACCTAAAAATTTTTCTGTTAGTGGTGATTTAGATTTAACAAATACAGAAATCAAAAAATTACCTGAAAATATACTTATTGGTGGCTATTTATATTTAACAAATACGGAAATCAAAGCATTACCTAAGAATTTTTCGATTAGTGGTAGTCTAAATTTAGCAAAAACAAACATAACAGCACTACCAGAAAACCTATCTGTCCAAGGTGATCTCAATTTAACAGTGACAAACATCAAAATGCTACCCGAAAACTTATCAGTTGGTGGGAATTTATACTTAGGATTTACAGAAATAGAAGCATTACCAGAACACTTTTCTATTAAAGGTGATTTGGATTTGAAATTTACCAAAATGACTAGGTTACCTGAATACTTATCCGTTGATGGTCACTTAAACATCGAATCGACAGAAATTCAAGAATTACCCGAAACTTTATCTGTTGGTCGTGGCATATATTTGGATATAGATCAAATACAGAATATAGCTTATCGTAAAACTAGCGAAGATAACTCGCAAATTATTTTTGCTTGTTGGGTTAATGGCTCATTTGCAATCCAAGCAATGGAATTTTTTGGTACACTTGCCGATTTTGAAAAAATGGTTGATGAAAACTATTCTGAAGAAAATGCGATAAAATACAAAAAAATGGCGAATGAATGTATCAAAGAGCTGAGTACAAAGCTTAATAAACCGTTACCGATAGTAAATTAAGATAAAATAAAAAACACTCTACCTTGATTAGTCCAATAAGATCGGCAAAATGACTACAATGCCGAATATTACTAAATAATGTGAACTGTCCTCATTTTAGTGGACAGTCATTTCAAATCACTCTTTAATTTAATTTTATTTTAAAATTTAACAGGTTATAAAAAAACACGGATATCAATATACTGTATTTCAATACTCTAATTTATACAAATTTTCAACATTGACATGATAATTATTATTATCTATGCTTGCCAAACGTAGCAAAAAATATGAGGACTAATTATGAAAGTATCAGCCAAAGAAATCGAAGCTATGTCAAATAAAGGTAGCAAAGAGAGATACATTTATTCTATAAAAAGAATTGTTGATAACGAAAAAGCTTGGGTTTTGGATTATGATGGTTTTGCCTTGAGTGGCATAAATGGTGACAATAGTGAAGTTCTTATATTATGGCCAGCTCGTGAATATGCTGCAAATTGTGCTATAGATGGTTGGGAAAATTACAAACCAAAAGCATTATCTCTTGATTATATAATGGATGATTTATTGCCTAAATTATCATCAAAAGGGACTCAAGTCGGTATTTTCTCAGTTCCGGGGCTATCTAATACTCCAGTTGTTGATGCTGAAAGTTTACTGCTTGATTTAGAACACGAATGTAGTAATTATATGTAATTTTATATTGATATCAGGATAAAAATAAAATTATCACAACCTTTATTATTTATGCGAGATATAATGGAAAAGTTTTTGGAGTTATTAAACAAAAAAGGCGTAAAATACTGTATTAACGATAATAAAATCATAGTTAATAATAATTTAAATTTAACAAAAAAAGGAATTTGTGTATTACCCGATAATTTATTGATTAACGGCGATTTGATTTTAGCTTATACAAAAATTGCAGCACTACCTAAAAATTTTTCTGTTAGTGGTGATTTAGATTTAACAGATTCAGCAATTCAATTATTACCCGACAATTTATCTGTAGGTGGTAGTTTATATTTATCGTTTACACATATCAAAGAACTGCCTAACAATCTATCTATTGGCGGTGATTTATATCTAGGAAATACAGACATTCAATCATTACCAGAAAATTTATCAATTGGTGGCGATTTAGATCTTGTCTTTTCAGAGCTCAAAGAATTACCTGATAACCTATCGATTGGTGGTAATTTAAATCTAGAAAATTCAGAAATTGAAATACTACCAAGAAATTTATCAGTTGGTGGGGATTTATATTTAATCAATAGTCAGATCAACAAATTATCTGAAAACTTATTTGTTGGTGGCGATCTAGATTTAGCCTATACAAATATTCAATCATTACCTGAAGGCTTAACAGTCGGTGGTGATTTAGATTTAAGAAATACAAACATCAAACAACTACCCGAAAAATTTTCTGTTAGTGGTTATTTAAATTTAAGAAATACAAAAATCCAAACATTACCAGAACATTTATCTGTAGGCGGGTATTTAAGTCTAGCGAATACAGAAATTCAAGCATTGCCTAAAAATTTATTTGTTGGTGAACATTTAAATATACAGTCAACCAAAATCACATCATTACCCGAAAACTTATCTGTTGGTCGTGGCATACATTTGGATATAGCTCAAATACAGAATATAGCTTATCGTAAAACTGGCGAAGATGACTCACAAACTATTTTTGCTTGTTGGGCTAATGGAGCATTTGCAATTCAAGCAACGAACTTTTTTGGTACACTTGCAGATTTTGAAAAAATGGTGGATGAAAACTATTCTGAAGAAAATGCGATAAAATACAAAAAAATGGCGAATGAATGTATCAAAGAGTTAACTATAAAGCTTAATAAACCGTCACTGAGAGTAAATTAAGATAAGTTAAAAAAGCAAATCTTCTTAATTGACTCAATGATATCGCCAGATAAAGTAATATTATACCAATCACATTCTTCTATATGATTAGGTAATAAGCGCTTTAGATATTTACGATAATATTGTTGATTTAAAGCAATCTATTGTTTAAAACAAACTAAGCTGCTAAAAAATGAATATACAACATATAGAAACAGCTGATTGCAATATCTTGGATACTAAAATATTTTCTCATAAAATTAAGATATATTTTGCATCAGTTTACCAATTAGAGACAAAACAACACATAACTAATGTTTGTTTATCGATTTTTAATTGGTCATTTTTTGAAGCAAATGTTTTTATCGTTAATCATTTGAATAATCGCTTTGAACAGAAAACGTTATTCAAACATGAATTAGAGTTTTTTGAATATATTCAGAAAATATCGCTTGAACAAAATAATTTTATATTACAAGGATACAGTAAAAAATCTGGCAACTGGCTAGAGTATCGTTTCATAGATAGTGATTTTTGCTTGACCATGTTTTAACAAAAATATAGCTGCGCATGTAATAACTATGCAACCGTTTTTGTAATGCTATAAGCATTGATAAAAAAATAAATTAATTGTCTGACAAAAAGCTTAAGTGATCTATGGAATATAGGCTGTTATTTCTAGTGTCATAACACGTTTATTTGGGTATCAATGTAAAGGTACATAATCATGAAATCAAAAGATCAGCGCTTCCTATTCTTAATTGAAAATAAAACCGCCCCTTGGGGCGACTGGGGCGATATACTTTGGACAGGGTTAACACCTTGGGATGAAAATAAGCAGTCTATTGCTATCGAACGTACCGGACCTTTTACTCCAAAAGCTTATTTTTCAAGTAATAACTTTATTTTTACAAAAGAAATAAAGGAACTAATCGAAAATTCCTCATTAAAAGGCATTAAATTTTTGTATGAAATAGAAAAAAAGAAAATTATTAATCTTGATTGGACAAAATGGGATGTGAATAAAGATATAACTGATTATTTAGATGATCTATATGAACCAGTGGATTTAATTTTTGATGGCATTAATGATGTAAAATTAAATCAGGATATGCCAGATTATTACTTGTCTAGTATAGAAAGCCAAATTCATTTAAACAAAAATAAACTTATCGATATGCAAAACCCTTCGGAATATATTACTTTTGTTGGCAACGAACTTGATGATTCTGATTTTTTTATGGGAATTGAAATACTAGGCTGTTTTATTAGTGCAAGAGCCAAAAATTGGCTAGAAAAATATTGCCCTAACTGTTTTGACTACTATTTAATTAAACCTGACTAATAGTGGAAATATTCTAACTTAATTGCTTAATCTAAATAAAAGATAATCATATAATTTTTCTGCTAAAAAATTAGCATGCTCACTTTTTACGATTAAATTAAAAAAATAGTATTGGTTATACGAATCTTCAATTATAGGATCGGAAAGCATACAAAATTCGATGTAAGCTAAATATAATTTTTTTATATCATCAGAAATTTCTTCTAAAGAGATATGATAATTGCTTATATCATAAAAGATATTAGTGAATTTATGATTAATAATACTTAACTCTATAAAAGGAGCTTTATTTTTCTCACAAAATTCCCAATGAAGCGATTTTGTTTTATCATTTCTATAAATGAATTTCATTAAGGATCCCATCCTAGATTTTGTGAATTTGTTATTTAAAGGGTAAGGTTGATTCTGTCTCCGAATTCTAATAAACCGATTCATAGAAAATATTTCTTTATTTAAATCAGAAGAAGAATAGCTTATTACATTTACATACGCACTTGTATCATTTTATGCAATGTGGGTGATTTGATGTAAATACTTATATCTTGATAATTGCTACATCTATTCTTTTTGATGTTAGTATACAGCCAAATCAGAATGACAAAAACCTGTTACAAAATCCATTAATTCTAAAATAATATCTTCACTATTAGGATATGTTAAGTTTTGCAAGCACACATACATACAATTTTTGGACATGCCTTTGTTTTTAAAATAAACAAGTGATTTTCTAATGTCTAACAGGTCTTGTTTTTCAGATATTTTTTGTGTGATACAAGCTATAAATTCTTGTTGATAAAGCATGTTATTTTTCTTTTTTCTTCTTTTATACATTAATAATTACAGTTGCTGAACTATCTGAGAAAATATCGTTAATATATTTAATTAACAACGTGTTATCTAGTTCATTAAATTCAATAATAATTTTTTTAGCCTGTATTTGCTCGGTTTTATGTTTATTTATCTCTATGGTAAGTGTATTTTTTTTCAAAACGATACTTTTAACTGCTTTAGCTACTTCGATTTCGGTTAGATGAGTTTGAATACCTATTGATTCATCTACATCACCTTCATCTACATCACCTTCATCTTCATCAAATCTAGATAATATTAAGTAATTGTTGGGAAATATTAGATCGTTGCTGATACCAATAATTAATACTTGATCTTCGGTATAACAGTTAATATTTGTTGCCAAGAATTTTATTTCATTATTTATCATATTATTAATATTCTGATTTTCTTAAATATCATTTTTCTTGGTAAGATTTATGTCAATTATAGTATTTATAAAATTTTGCTATTACTAATAAAGTGAGTTTAAACAAACCTAACAATTTAATATAACTTTATCTAATACCTTCTTGGTAATGATAGTGCTCAAGCATTTGTGCACTATTTTGTATACACCAATCATAACCACCAATATCTATCGGCATTTTAGTCAAAACGCCTGTTAATTTGTTAAGCTTTACCCAGTTATCTGCTTTTTCAAGGGACGAAAACACCGCAGATACCATTGAAATATTGTCTCTCTTAAAAACCCAAACCCAACTATATTCTTTCATACTATTTCACCTGTAATTCTTCTTTGTATTTTTCATGCTAATAATAAAAATGTTATAAACAATAATTTATGGGAACTGCTTGTATTGTTTATAATATTTTCTCAAATTACTGTAAACAATACGAGCAATTTCTATATTTTTTATTTGTACTGGAAGTTATTGTTTAGAGAGTTCAATTCAATAGAAGGATCATATTATTTTGTTAATGAATGATATCTTTGAGGTAATACGCTAATTTTTCCAGTCCCCAATAATACAAGACTAAATGCACTCAAAGCCATAAAAGCAGGATATTCCCAACCTCCACCTGTATTGCTAAATGATCAGCCATTTGTTGAATGAATAAAACTTATAACAATCATCTGAATAACAGTGAGTGAGCTGATTATACGAGTTAGAATTCCTAAAAGTAATAAAGCGCCACCAGCAATTTCAAAAGCAATTGTTAAATAACCAACAAATCCTGTAAATCCAATAGATTCAAAGTATTGAGCTGTACCAGAGGGGGTTAAAACAAGAAGTTTAGTTAACCCATGCGCCAAAAACATAATACCTAACGCTATACGTAATAAAAGTGATGCAATGTTGTTTAATCGATGTTTTAGTCGATGAGCTTAAAAATCATCCAAGATATGTTTGTTAAAAAATTGATCGTTTGGTATTTTAAATACTCTACAATATAAATATAATGTATACAAAACCGTACCCAATTAGGCTTGTGCTATTTAGGTAATAGAAGATGAATTTAATAAGGAATATAAAATGGGGTTATTTTCTCGCTTGTTTAGGCGTGGTGATAATGAAATCCAGCAATCAGATGACATCTTTGTGCCAAATTCTTCTATTGAAAATCCTTTATCTTTGATCGTTCTATTCAATGGCAAACTCTCTTTTAATCAACATAAATTATTAAAAACATTACGCAAAATTGATTCATCAATGAAAAATATTAGTTTGCAATCATCAATTGAGCAAATAGCTGATGGAGCTGATATACATGCAGTCTTTGGTAAGCACATTATTAAAATCGTTGGCTTTAATTCCCCTTGTTCTGCCGAAATTTTAGAACCTTGTATTGAAAGTAGTCAAAAAAGGCAAGATTTTAGACAACAAGTTTATCATCATCAAAGCCATATAATGTTGTACTATGTTGGCTTTGAAGAGGATTTAGTTGAACAATATGTTGCTCTAACACAGTTTGCTGTTGGATTTGAACATAGTGATATGTGCGCTCTTATTAATGCAAAAGCTCATCAAATTTTAGCAACTCATGTTGCCAGTGCACTGGCAACCGAACAAAAAGGCGTGTATTTGTTACGTAATTGTTTACCTTTATTTTTTATTGGATTTGAGGAATTTAATGTTGACCATTTTGATGGCATATGGATGCGTACTTATGGTGCCGATGCTTTTGGTTTTCCTGATTTTGCTATATTAGCTAATAGTTATGAAGATGGAGAAAAATATATGAACATGTTCAATAATTTATTGCTTTCTTTGCGGGATAGTGGGGCAATGATACGTGCAGGTCATACTACTGAAGATACTGAGGGCAAAAAAATGTTATTGCGTAATCCATTGGTACAAGAATCTTTTTTACAAAATGGTGGAATGGTATTGGTGATGGAATACTTTGTTGAGTAATCTTTAGTATAAATCAGATTTATTAATATAATGGTTAGTATCCTTATTGATAATAATAGATTTTAGAAAAACTTAATATTAAGGAATAGTAAATGAATATTTTTTCACGCCTATTTGGCAAAAAAACACAGCAACAACAAGCAAGCGGGAATCTGGTTGAAAATCCAGAGATTAAAGAACCGTTAGCATTAGGAGTCGTTTTTAAAGGACAATTTTGTTTTGATGAAAATAATTTATTAAATAAATTACGTAATATAGATTCTTCTATGAAAGATATCCAATGCCAACAGCCATTGGGGCAGTTAGATGATGGATGCTATATCTTAGTTGGTTGGGGAAAACACGTGATTAAGCTATTCGGTATCAATGCTCCATATCCTGCAGAGGTATTAGAAACTTGTATTGCACCTGCACATTATAATCAGGATATCAAAGCGCAAATTCGCAATAATGATAGCCATTTAATTTTATATTATGTTGGGTATGAGCAAGATGTACTTGAGCAATACCTTGCTTTAACCCGTTTAGCAGCTGGTTTGGAGGAGTTTAATGCTTTAGCTGTGATTAACGGAAATGGACATACTTCGCTACCGATAAATACTATTCGCAAATTGGTTACAGATAAAGATGGAATTGATAGTTTACGCTATTGCTTACCCTCGTTCTTTTGTGGATTTGTGAAATATGAGGTAGAGGGTGTTAAAGGGGTATGGATGCGTACTTATGGTGCGGATATTTTTGGCTTGCCTGATTTTGCTGTATTAGCCAATAGCCATGATGAGGGGGAATATTATTTTGAAATGTTTGGCAATATCCTACAGTATTTGCGTGATAGCGGTGCAACAATGAGGCCAGGCGATACCATGGAGGTGGGTGATGATAAAATGATGTCATTACGCGCTCCACAAGATGATGAATACTTTTTGAAAGATCAAGGTCATGTTTTGGTGGTTGAAATAAATAGCAATAATGCAACTGCATAAATACTTAACTTGCCAGCAAAATTAATCTAATAAAATAAACGTCTATTTTTAAATAGTGCGTTTATTTTTTTATATTCATTTTATCACTTAATTTATTGCTTAATTTACTTATTGATAGTGCTAACCCATTATCAAAAATTTATTTTTTCATTGTGAGTACAATATCGCCAGAATTCAGCCTTACCTTTTCGCCATTATATTGGTACTCAGACCACAGTGAAGGGTTATCCGATTCACAGTCATTAATGATTCGATATTCACTATAACCTGTATTACAGCCCAAGATAGGTATAATCTCACCAACAGTTCTGTCGATATCATGTTCAGACAAGTAGGTAATTAATTTTTTGACTAATTCTAGTTTGTGTTTTAACTCTGAATTATCTTTATATGATGATTCAATAAAATCAATAATATCTAACATTTATAACCTTTATAAAAATGTAAAACCAAAAAAATGATTTGGGTCAAAAAGTAAATTACCGCAGTCTTGACCATTGACGTAACTTATACTCATTGAGGAGAAGGGTATTGATGAGTATGTTATATCGGTGATAATTACAGCCTGCTCAGTTTTGAATAATTGTGAATAAATTGACATCAATGAAAAATGGTCATCATCATCTAAAGTAAACCATGCTTTAATTTCTGTTAATTCATTATATTGTATAATACCTGCTTCACTGAGATATAACTCAAAAATAACTTCATCAATAATAAAATATAATCTGTCATAAAATGGGTGAAAAATCGGTAGGGTAGCATAATCAATATAGCCAGCGATCATTACATCCTTTAGTTCACCAAGCATTAATCTATCAAAAAACCCCTGCATGATTAATCCTTTTATTACTTTGTACAATTAACTTAAAAAATGATTTTAACGATTCTGTTGTAATCAGCATATCAAGCTACTTCGAGCATCATCCAAAAGGCATCTATTATTTGATAAATAAAACTCACCGATTTCTTGCACATCTTTATCGTCACTTTGTAAAGCTAAAATAGCCAATTTTTTTGATAACTTCTGGCTAAATGAATTGAATAAATACATCAATATACCAAATGTTTCATAATTCTGTTGCCCTAAAATAGGTATAATATAATTCCAAAGATGTTTTTCTAGCCACTGTGTATTGATACTTAAAATAATCTCTTGGCATAATTTTGTATTGCCATCTAAATATTGCATAATGTTGATAATTTCAGGTAATAAGCTTATTTTGATTGCTTCTGGAAATTGTTTGATCAAGTGTAATAACAAGGGATCAAACTTTTGGGTTAAATGTGTTTTAATTAATTCAACGGCTTTAGGCTGATTAGCTAATAAATAGAGTTTATTTAATAAATTATCCTGTAGATTAATGCAGTCGATTAAAAGTTGATTTATATCATTGAATGAGTGCATATTTTGGGTTACCTGTTTTATCTATAATGCTGCTTAAGGTTTTATTTGGCAAAACCATATCCAATTATCATGATGAAAATAAAATGCAATATTGTTATCAGAGCAGATAAGTAGGCTATCATCATGAATATTATCTAGACAATGGGTTGATATTTCCATCCCATTGGTATAGGCATCATAATAATATCCTGATTTAATGGTATAGTGTTTTATAATTTGAGCAAATTTTTCAAAAGCATTGTTATCGATTCTTACACAATGGTGATTCAAATGTTTATCAAGATATTTGATATTATTGGCAAATTTCTGCCACTTTCCATTAATGAGAAAGTGATATCGTTGTTTTTTATCTTTCTTTATAAAGTTGTTTATAAAAAAATTTAGATGATTCATAGTATATTGAATATCAAGTTATGATTTGACCTTTATATATTGCCATTTTATCTTAAAAAATACCTTTTAATTGCTTTTTTGATATTTTGATCTGTTTAGCGATGATTTCTACGTAGAATGAATCACTTTGAATAATGTAATGCCAATAGTCACCGCGATCATATTGTTGCCAATTAGGGAAATGAGTTTGTCGTTCATTGACTAATTGCTCAAGCCATGATGATTCAGGAACAACCCAATAACAAGAATTAACATCATCGCTATCACAATGACTGTAATAAGCACACTGTTTGTTTCGCTCAAAATGCATTGCCCAAACATTAGAAAACTGAAATATACCCGTAAATTTAGAATACTTGGCAGGTTTATACCATATTTTACAATAGGCGGTTAAAGCATCGCCTTTGGATTTTATGACAATGTCATCGTTGGGCGCTTGCCAAAAAGGAAGTTCAATGGGATAGGCATGATCTTTGGTTTGTGAGTGTTGATAGATAATACTATGATTGGTTAAGGTTGTTTGAATATGCTTTTCAACGTGGTAATTAGGAGATTTATCCTCTGTAATCATGAATGTAAGAATATAAGATGGATTAAGGACGATGTCAAAAGTACGATCAATTTTGTCATGAATTATTATAGTAAAATCATCTAACTTAGCTTTAGCAATACCACTATCATTTTTATAAGTAAATGTACAGTTAAAGGCTTTCGTAAGTTTGGCTAATAGTCGTTCAAATGAGCAATTCTCATCAATTAACAACCTTAACCATTTTGGGGGAGTGTTCATCTGTTCCTGCTTAGTACTATTACTTTGCGATTAATTTAAGCCTAAACTGGTAAAAATATTTGCCAGTTTATCAATAATATTTATCAATTTTAATCTTTTTGAGAAGGAATTGTTAGACTAATCTCATTTTTTATTATCTAAATAGTATTATTAAACAATTATTTCAAATCGAAGATAATTTTGAAAGTGGTTGGTGGTTTTGCTATTTACTTATTTGTTAAAGCTTTTATGCATATTTTTACATAGGATTAGGGTTTCTGTTAAATTTAAATTGCCATATAACAAATATGCGTAGATATTAATAATATAATGTTTCAATCAGAATAAAGTTTAACGAATTTCACTTCTCTTAAAAAAATAACAGCGCGATACATTAGTTGCGCTGTTATTGCTTATATTATTGTTAGTGTCGTTGAATTGATTTAAATCTTTCTGTCGTTTGTTTTAGTGCAATTTCTGTTGGTAAACGTTCCATTGAACTTGCTCCATAAAATCCATTACATTCAGGGCAATTTTTTAAAATATATTCAGCATCTTCAGGGGTAGCAATAGGACCACCATGACATAAAATAATAATGTCTGGGCGAATTGCTTTAGCCGCTTTTGCCCATTGATTGATTAGTAGCACACAGTCAGCTAGTTTTAATGCTGTTTCTGCACCAATACTCCCCCCCGTCGTTAGTCCCATATGAGGTACTAAAATATCTGCACCCGCTTTAGCCATATCGATCGCATTTTGTTCACTAAATACATAAGGTGTTGTAAGTAGATCTTTTTCATGTGCTTTGCGGATCATTTCGACTTCTAAAGCGTATCCCATTCCTGTTTCTTCTAGGTTTGCTCTGAAGTTGCCATCAATGAGTCCAACAGTTGGAAAGTTTTGCACGCCAGCAAATCCCGTTTCTTTTAATTTATCTAAAAATTGGTCAAATTGACAAAATGGATCTGTGCCATTTACACCCGCTAGTACTGGCGTATTTTTAACTACTGGTAATACTTCTTTAGCCATATCCATTACAATTTCGTTAGCATTGCCATAAGCAAGTAATCCTGCTAATGAACCTCTACCTGCCATACGGTAACGCCCTGAATTATAGATAACAATAAGATCGATACCACCAGCTTCTTCACATTTTGCTGATAATCCTGTACCAGCTCCACCACCAATAATTGGTTGACCTTTAGCTATCATGTCGTGGAATTTTTTTAACAATTGAGTGCGTTGACTACCCATAATATTCTCCAAATATTTATTTCATTATTTTTGTAAATTCATTGATGATAAGATCACAAAACTGCGGTGAGTTTATATGATAAGGGGTTTTTATTAACTTTCTTTTTTGAGTTTGAATAAAGGTTTTTTCAAATTCATCAATAAATGCTTGATTTGCTTTTGGTGACCAAAAAGCACCACCTTCAATATCTAAAGCAGAAAAACCACCTTCAGGAATAATAAAAGTGACATAACCTTGGCATTGATTAAGTTTATTTGCTATCCAATTAGCCATTTTTTGATTTTCTTCTGGCGTTGTTCGCATTAATGTCACTTGTGGATTATGTGGATAAAATAGGCGATCTTGATATTTTTGAGGAATAGTATCAGGGCTTGCAAAATTTACCATATCAAGTGCACCACACGATCCAATATAAGGTACTTGGCTTCTTGCAATGGCACCAAAACGATCTTCATCGCAGGCTAAAACACCGCCAAATAAATAATCACATACTTCCGTTGTTGTAATATCAAGCACACCGTGCAATAAATGGCTATCAGCTAGTTTTTCCATTGCTTTGCCACCACTGCCTGTTGCATGAAAAACCAAACAATCATATTGCCCGTTTAATTTAGTTGATACAGATTGAACACATTTAGTTGTGACACCAAACATAGTTAAACCAATTGCAGGCTTATCTTCAATCGTATCTTGGGTTTTAAATAGAATTGAGCCAGCAATAAAATTAGCTGCATTGGTTAAAACTTTCCTAGATATGACATTAATTCCAGCAATATCAGTAACTGAATACATCATTGCAATATCACTTGCACCGATATAACCAGAAATATCACCAGATGCCATTGTTGATACCATTAGTTTAGGAATTCCTACAGCTAATGATTGCATGGCTGGAGTAATTAATGCAGTTCCTCCCGAACCACCTAAACCTAGTATGGCTTCTACATCGTTTTGAGTCATCAGAAACAATTTGAAAGCTTCGGCCATTGCAACAATTGCTTTACCTCTATCGCCACAAAAAACAGCCTGTTTACCGTCTGGATGGTAACTAGCGACGGTTTCTGCTGTGATAGTTGCTAAATGATTAAATTGATGAGATTGTGTAGAAACATCAATAATTTTGCAGTTGAGATTTTTTAAATCAAGAATATTTTTAATATAAACGATTTCTTGCCCTTTGGTGTCTAATGTAGTAACCAAATAAATTGTACTAGTTGATGCCATTTATTACTCCTAAATGAGTTAATTAGGTAAATATTTGTAACAAAAGGGTGATTAATTGTCATACATTATATATCAAAAATGAGATTTAAGTCTCATTTTTTAGGAAATGATAAATTTTAACTAATTTATTAAAATGCAGTATCATATTTAAAATTACGATAAATTAAATATATTCCTAATGACTCAGAAAACTTTAGTATCGCACCCAACATATGTTGGCGTAAAAAAACGGACTTATGAGCGTTTAATTAATATTGCATTAGAAGCATTAGAACAAGGCTGTGAGCTTACCATAACTGAACTTGCTGATAAATCGGGTATATCTAGAGCAACAGCATACCGCTATTTTCCAACACAAAGTGCTCTAATTACAGCTGTGGTAGAAAGTTCATTAGAACCTATTTTTAGTTGGCAATCAAAAAAACAAAATGCAGAAGAACGTATTAATGATTTTTTAGCTTTTGCTTTTCCTCAAATGCTAAAGCATGAAGGGGCGCTACGTGCAGCATTAAGGGTTTCATTACAACAGTGGGCAACAGAACGGTCATCATTATCACCACAAACCGAAAAATTGGTACGAGGTAATCGTAAAGAAACTCTTACAACAATATTATCCCCACTCAAAGCTGAACTACCAAATGAGCTTTATGATAAAGTAGTTTATGCTATTTCAATTATTTACGGTTCTGAAATATTTATGGTACTCAAGGATATCTGGGGACTTGATGATCAAAATGTAATATCACTATCGCAATGGATAGCTAAAGCCATCATTCATCAAGCCAAACAAGAAGCATCGAAAATTTGATTGGAGCTCAAAAAGTCTATTCTTTAATTTTACTTATTCTTGTATATTAAAAAAATCAATAAGTTTACAGAAAATGGGATAACATAAAATAATGATTCATCCTTATCTAAATATTTGAAGTAGGACCTAATGAAAAAACTTGTTTTTATCTTTATTTTTTGTCTTTGTGGTTGTGCAAATAAGCAAACGCAAATTTTGCCTAGTAATGACACAATTATAAAATTAAAAGTTGAAAAAAGTGTAGGGATTATTGCTGAATCAAAGGAATACTCATATCAATTTACTAGTCCCGAAGCCATACTAGAACTTAAAAGCTACCATGATTTTTTAGCTGAAAATAAAGATGATATTGAAAGTGTATCAATTACATTTTATCAAGAAAATTTAAGTGATGAAATTGTTGCTCAATATAGTAATTTTATTCCTGAGCTAAAAGCCTTAAACAATAAAAAATTATTAGCGAAATATAAATCAAAATCGATTTTGAGAGATGGTTATTATCAAGTTCTATTTAAAACCAAAGGAAACTTCTATAAGCAATCCAATACATTATCTGATCAATATTTATTACCAGAATCAATTACTGTATTTGTTAAATCAAATCATGAAAAAGAATCAGATATTGACATCCAGGGCGATATGATTGGTTTGATTATATTTCCAATTTTTATTCCTATGGCGATGGTTGGTTGCTTAATTGGTCCTTGCTAAAAAGCCTGTAGAAAAACATCGGCAAGTTTACTCTCCATGGTTGAAATGATCCTTTAAAAATATCATTAGGCGTTTTCCCCAAAATCGATTTATGGGATTACCTGTATTATAAATATTAATAAATCCCTTAAATAGTACAGTCAAAAAGTAGAAAATCCCCTTTTACTTTTTGAATGTTTTGAATTTTGATAGCCAATAATTGCCTTTATCATATACACAACCAATTAAAACATTTCCTTCGGTTTTGATTGTTAATTCGCGACTATAACAATATTGTTTTTCAAAAGACCAATTTATATCAGCAATATCAAGATATTTCATAATAAGTTCAAAACTTGTTTCAGAATATATGATTATATTATTCAATAAAGTAACTGGATGACGAGCTAAATCAAATCCTATTGAATATATCTTGGAATTAACAACCATTATTTCCAGTGAATCGTAAAAATAAGAAAAACCTTCACTTTTTTTAAATTTATCAAAATAATATTTTTTACCCAAATCTTTTTTTTGAAAAATAGAATATATTTCTTTCTCTGGTAATTCTACTTTTAATCCCAAATATATCCCAGTCCTAAGAAAATCAGTTAAATCCATTTATTTTCTCCAGTATTTTTAAAAATTTAACCAATTCAATTAATTAGATTCTCACCAAAATATTAGACAGAGCCCACCTTGATGATGTATATAATTATAATAGATTTCAATATATTCAAATAGTGCTTTGTTAGTCAGCTTCCTGTTTTTATAGTAACAATCATGAATAATATGGGGGTGAGTATATGAAAAAGTTTTCAACAACCGCATTATCAAAGCAGCTTCATCTTCGACTCATACTTTGCCTTAGTCCATATTGTAACAATCACTGTTTGAAACCGGCACTGTAATATTGGTTTTCTAAGTCACTGTGACTGGGCTCATTTTTAGGAAGATGTATTAAATATGGCATTTATTGAATATAAAACACGAAAATAAACAATATCATTATCTACGTTAGTTTTGTACTAAAAATAGGATATTTATAATCATTAAAATGTTAGTTGAAAGTTATGTTAAAACTGAGAATAAGAGGGGGTAGATAAAATAGTTAAGAACAAAGAGCTGAATATAGGGAAAACTGTACTCCCTTCACCATGCGGAGTGAAGGAGTATTTTACTAATTTGACAATATTCTTGGGTTAGGTCCGTATTGGTTTTCTCCTGAAGTTGGTTTTATTATTAAAGATGCACCTATTATAGCTCCTGGACAGAGAAGATAAACAAAACACCACAGACCGCTTGTACCTATATCATGTAATCGTCTAACATTGTAAGACAATATTGTAAGAAAAGTAACGATAAAAATTAACATTACACAAATTCCTAATATAGTACTTGGTAATATTTTGTCCATACTGAATAGCAGTACAAAAGAGAACCATACTAATATACATTGAATAAGAATAAAAAATCCAAACTCACTACGAGTTGAACGGCCTTTATAACGAAACATTTTTCTATAGCCATCAAGCCATGAATTAATTGCTTTACTCAACACTTAATACTCCTTATTTATTAAAATATTTGTAAATGTATAATAAATTAAACGTTATCTCAAATATTTTATATTGATAATGTAATAGAAATAGCTAGAATAATTTAATAAAATTGATTTTCATCAATTAAATGCCTGCCACTATTATTTTTTGGTTTTGATAATATTGTTATTTATAATTAGTTTGTATTACTTATAGGTATTATCAATTTATTTATCAATAAGGTATATGTGTTTCATTAATTGGAACAAAATCACTTAATCCTATTCTCCATCGTTGTTCAACATATTCTAATAACTCATCGAAATTAGAAAAAACATATTGTTCAAATGAAGTTATTGATTGATTGAATGCACTATTATTATCCGTTAATGTGGGGTCTGCATAATATGTACGCAGCTTATATAAAAAAAACACTTCTTTCTCATCTATTATTGGTCTTATAAGTTGATCTATATAAAGTGAATACAAGGAAAATTCCCATTCGTCATCTTCTTCCTCAGGTTTCTCATATTCAATAGAATAAATCTCAATAAAACGAGTTTTATTTTCTTCCAATCTTTCAAAGAATTGACCTTTCATTTCATAGGGAAATGGATGGTAAGGATTATTGTATTTTCTCTTATTCATAATTAATAAAATATCCTAATAATTTCACCGCCATAGGATCGCTATAAGTATAAATCTGCAAATGCATGCCATTAGAATTCTGAGCTCCAATTTTCGCATTCCAACTAAAATCATCCTAATGATACGTTCCTTTGTACCTGTTTTATTTTGTACAGTTACAAGAGCCTTTTTGCATTTAGTTCACTGCATATTTTACTTCTAATTATCTATGATTTATTACAATTCCCCAACAATAGACCAAAACCTAATTAAAATTCATTAGGTGCACACAGATTCAAGCCAGCTAATAATCTAATCAGGTTTGCCAGAATAAAGCGTTCTATTTCCAGATCATTGTATCTGAAATTATTGTAATGTAAGCCAGTTTATTTGTCTAAATATTGTCCCTAATATCTGAGGTGTTGCTCTATGGATTCGTGTCCAATTTCCTTAATGTGCTTACTTCAAAGCTGATAGCTACATTCTGACAGTATTTCTCTATTAGCATCGGTCAGTTTTTCTGGACAGTTGTTTTAGTTGGAATAAGAGTAGTAATGTAAATTACTAAATTATGATGTAACTTTTTGATATTTTATAATTTTTAAATTAATGATTGTATTCTTGGTTTCCAGCCATTATTCCATTTGCTTTCAATTTCAGAAGAATAGTTTTTTATAGTATAATAATCATCCTTATCATGGTGAGAAATGAAACATTGGTCTACACATTGACAAATCCAAATTAAAAGGTTTTTTATATCAATATCATTTTTAACTAGATATAGATATTCTTCTGCATTTTTTATTGTAATTTCAATTAGATTGGCATGAAAAAAACCTATCTCAAATAATAAATAGCAAAAAGTATCTTTAATTGAATCATCTTTATTTTGTAACATTTTATTTTTTATATGTAAGTTCATTTCAACAATTCGGGTTCTTTCTTTTTGCTACTGTGGATTTTTTTATTATTCATTAAGTGTACCATCAAAATTGAATATATCTTAGATTTTTCTAAAGATAAAATGTCCCATAATTATCTTTGTAAATCAATTACTATCAGTCGCGCTATTGTGGTATTAAGTCGTTGTACTTACTATTATCCAACTAAATTATTGGATGATTCAATGATTATTTTGATATTAAGTGATATAGCTGAAAAACATTTACGCTGGGGGGCCGAAATTTTTTATTGTATCGGAAAGCTCGCTATAAATAGAGTTGCAAACGTGTTTATTGGGTGTATTGTGAGTTAAAACTTAATTTTCAAATAAAGCGTAAAAAGCGTACTCTACCTCGAACACTAGAAAAGTAATCGTTATCCAACAAACAAGGTGAATGTTGGTCAATGAATTTGGATGATAGAAGTCGAAGCTAACGTTGTTTTAGTACGTAATTATTGATGACTTTAAAAGAGAAGTATTAGATATTGATACTACGGTGAGTTTATCAGCTGGTAGTGTTATTTACTATCTAGATAAACTGGTCAAATATCATGGTTATCCGAGCATACAAATCAAATTGACAATAAATATTTGATAATGTTGTCTTTTGTTACTTTTTTAAGAACTACAGCATATTCATCTTTAAAATATCCTATATCAGCTATTTCATCTATTTCATCTTCCATATCTTGAATAAACCGTATCGGATCATAAAAATTGAACGTGCGTGTATTTCCATTTACTGTAATTTCAAAATTCAATATAACACCTTTAGATTCGCATTCAAATTGATACAAATCGTCATACCAATCAGGAAATATAATACTCATTAATCTAGTACCTTTTTTTTGATAGAGCAACCTGATAATCTTTTACATACATTGGATACGATGGAATGATATTGTAAATATCCCAAACTTAGTATACAATTCACGTAGAAAATTAAGCTGCTTGTTTTAGTTTTTTATACTCAATCGGTGTCATGTTATTTAATGTCTCATGCGGTCTTTCGGTGTTATAAATCGTTCAATATAGCCATTTTGATAAGGGCTACCGGGTTTGATGTAATCTATAATTATACCATGTTTTTGCCCAATTAGTAAACGTGTTTCCGGTGAATTCTGGCCCATTATCGACCCGTATTTTTAATGGATACCCATGATATTCAGCCAGTTTATCTAAGTAGCGGGTAATCCTTCCTGCTGGTAAGCTTACTGCAATATCAATCCCTAACGCCTCACGATTAAAGTCATCGATGACATTGAATGTTCTAAAGCGACGTTGATTACGACTACTGTCACACATAAAATCCATTATTAAATCCCCTTTTCTTTTATCATAGAGAATTTTCTACTTTTTTGTTGTACTATTTTAGGGGATAGTTACACAACTTGTTTGATTTCTATTTCAGATATATCTGTAGAATTGGAAATATTAACAAACAGCTTGGCAACTGATAAATAAAAATTTAATAAAATCAATACTCTACCTGATGGTTTTTATATCACCTAAAAAGACATGTTTATTGAGCAATTTTTAAAAAACTACACTTGCTTTTTTCTTAAATCAGCGGTTAGATATAACAGTGATAAGCATTGGGTTTATCACTAATTTATTAGGAGGACTTATAATGGTACAAAAATTTGCTCCATACGGTAGTGATGTTTCGTCTGGCACTTATAAGTGCGCTGACTGTGGCTATATTTATTCTAACCAAAGTAAGAAATCGTTACCTCCTTGCCCTGATTATAATAAAAAACCGCACAGCAAAAATGGTTGGTATATTATGTCTGGACAGGGTGATTCAGTTAAAGATCCTCATCCACATAAAAAGTAATTTTATTCAGTTAATGCTATTAAAAGGTAGCCAATATGGTTACCTTTTTTGATTGTATCGATTTAAAATGATATTTTTTAGTTGTCAGCAATTAATTGTGACGTATGTATAACGATATGACTATTAAGTATAAATATCAATTCTTTCATATAGTTATTTTATAAACCGCTTATTTTGTTGTGAATTTATTTGATTTGTTTTTCATTTAGATGTTTTTTATAATAAAATCAATATGACTGTTAAATCTAAAAGTAAGGAATATTGAAGTGAAAAAGCTAATGAAATTGGTAGTGTTACTTTCTGCTCTTTTTACAATTTCGAATGCGTATAGTGCTGAATTACCACCATCAGCAAACATAACTAAAGCTTTTGCTGATAGTGCAAAAAGGTCGATATTAGGTGAAGGTGGCGAATTTCCGGTTAAAGTGGATGCGGGTTATGAAATAACTAACATTTTTGGTAACCTTAATAATATTGTTTTTGAATATAATATGCCGACCGATAGCCAAAGTGTATCAATAGTAGACATTACAGAAAATATCAGGCTTGGGCTTAATGCTCAATTTTGTAATAAGCAAGACGTGATTGAAGTATTACGTGCTTATGATATTCGGTTTTTATTTCGTTTTCAATTCAATGATGATCGTAATGTGCCAGCAACGTTATCAATAGATGAAATTTGTAAAGAACAAAAATAAATAGGTTAAATTTATAGCTATTGTTGACACCTTATTTTGATATTATTATGTATAACAGTGATTTTATAAGGCTTAATTAGCATGTTATATATTAAATAAGCTGTTTATATTATTGTATTAGATTGGGTGAATTGAAAAAGAAAAATAACAATAAGCCTTAAGAATAAATTAATTGAATATGCTCATACTTTGAACAATATTCAAATTGACCATACTTTTGAAAATTACCCTAACTATCAGGTTATTAGACATAAAACTAATGCTAAATGGTTGGGGTTAATTATGTCAGTGGGAAAGAATAAGTTAGGTCTAAATTCAAAAGATATGGTGGAAATAATTAATGTTAAATCTGATCCTGAATTAATTTCTATAATAAAAATTAATTCAGATATATTACCCGCATATCATATGAATAAAAATCACTGGATCACAATAATGCTCGACGGTTCTGTGCCGTTTGAACAAATCGTAAGTTTATTAAACCATAGTTATGATTTAACTATTTAAAATATATGATATATTTTAAAAAATATAAAATGGTATAGTTGCTTACACAACAGGTTAATTCAGAAACAAAAGCTTTGTATTATCTTTTATATAACTATTTAATTAATGCTTTGAACGGTATAAATACTTTAGACTTTTAAAAGATAATTGGTTATTTAGTTTAGTATATATCTTTTAGAATTTTTTACCCACATTACTAAAAATAAAGTTCTACCTAAGCTAAATAAAATATAAGAAAGCCATAATCCATTATTCCCCCATATTGGTACACAGATATATTGTGATATCAGCCATAAAATTAAGGCAAGAATCATAGAATCACGAATAGAAGAAGTGTAACTGATCCCAGAAAAAACGCCATAATAGATAAGACCACCTGCAACCACAATAGGAAAGATAGTAAGCCAATATTGATATTGCAAACAGATTGTGATGATTTCGGTTTGATTGGTTAATAATTTAATAATTGTTGTATTAAATCCAAACCATAAGGCAATTAATATTAGAGGACAAATAATACAAGCTTGCAGTGACCAATGTAAGGTTTGATTATATAACTTAATATCTTTAGTACCTTTCGCCTTACCGCTAAATACGCTTGAGGCATTGGCAAACCCGTCAAACAAATAAGCCATTAAATAGTGAATTTGAAACAAAACGGCATTAGCAGCTAACACTTCGGTGCTAAAACTCGAACCAATCGAGATAAAATGGTTGGTAACGATTAATAAACAAATGGTACGAATCATCAAATTGGTATTAACTAAAATCACTCCTTTTAATGATTGCCAAGATAGTATCGATTTTAAATCAGTTTGTTGATTGGATTTCGGTAAATTACGATAAATAAACCAAATGCCTAACAAAGTACAAATTATTTGGGCAATTAGTGTTGCAAAGGCAACTCCCTGCACATTCCAATGAAAGCCCCAAACAAAAATTACTGCCATAATAATATTAAGCAGATTAATTAATACTTGTAGAAATAGCACAGCCTTTACTTTAGACATTCCCATTAACCAACCAACTAAAACGTAGTTGATAAGGACAAACGGTGCTCCCCAAATTAAGACAGAGAAATAAATATCCGCGTAATGCTTTACTTCTTCATTAGGTTTGATAATGTGCATTGAGGAAGAAAATATCATCTGTTGAAAAATGATAAAAATAATTCCTAAAAATATAGCTATAAATAAAGGGCGAATTAAAGATGCTCGCAACAGTAACGGGTCATCTAATGCTTGTGCTGCAAAACCAGTGGTACTAACTCGTAAAAAGCCAAAAAGCCAATAAATAGTATTAAAAATAACAGCGCCAACAGCAATGCCTGCAATAAAGGCTGGATTGGGTAAATGTCCAACCAATGCGGTATCGACCACGCCCAGTAATGGAGTTGTAATAGTTGAAATAATAAACGGAATAACTAGCGCTAAGTAATCTTTAAAACGATATTGTTTATTAACGATAGATTGAGTTGCCATAATTTAAAAACCTAAAATAGATTTAAGAAGTTGTTTAGAGTAAACATTATTAACCTGATTTAAATTGGCTATTTTATCAACTTGTTCGACAATCTGTCCTTGATAAAAGAAGATCACCCGATCGCAAAGATAAGTGATAGTCGCTAAATCATGTGTAATAAAAATGGTTGTTAAATTTAACTGTTTTTGCAGATCAACTAATAACGATAAAACTTGAGTTTGAACAGTAATATCAAGTGAACTTACTGCCTCGTCAAATAAAACAAATTTAGGTGAACAGGCAATTGCTCGTGCAATACAGATACGTTGTAATTGTCCACCACTCATTTCGTGGGGAAATCGATGATAAAATGATTCATTTAATCCTACTTGTTCTAATAGTTCAATTACTCGCTTTTTAAGTAGGCTTGCAGTAAGTTTGTCATAAATATAAATGGGTTCGGCAATAATTTCAGCAGCGGTAAAATAAGGGTTAACTGAAGTGTTGTAGTCTTGAAACACAGCGCTTATTTCTCGTCGCATTGGAGACTTTCGCCATGCACGTTGTCCTATATCTTGCCCATTAAAATAAATTTTGCCACTATCAGGTTTTTCAAGCCCCAAAATTAGTTTTCCAAGTGTACTTTTACCGCTTCCGCTTTCTCCTACAATACCTAAACATTCGCCTTGGTATAAAGACAAAGAAACATCTTTAATAATTGGCGTTTTTTTGCGATTAAATAAACCTTGATTAGGTTGTAAGAAAGATTTTTTGAGATTATTAATTTGTAATAACGGCGTCATTTAGATAGTCTCCAATCTATTTGGGTGGATAACGGCGTTAAATTTGGCTAATAACTGTTTACGAGTATCAATTAAGTAACGTGTATAATCATTTTTAGAATGATAAAAAATATGATCGCAACTACCTTGTTCTATAATCTGGCCTTGATTCATTACAATAATATGATCAGCGATATGGTGAATAACACTTAAATCATGCGAGATAAATATCATTGCTGTTTTCGATTTTTGTTTGATATTTTTTAATAATTGCAGAATATGAAGTTGACTAATAGAATCCAACGCTGTGGTTGGTTCATCGGCAATAATTAATTCAGGTTCAAGCATTAATGCTATTCCGATCATGATTCGTTGTAACATGCCACCACTTAACTGATGCGGGTATTTCTTAAAGATTTGTTTTGGATCATTAAGACCAATGTCCGCAATCATAGTTAATGTTTTTTCAATAGCTTGTTTTTTACTAATTGTCAGATGTGCCAATAACGTTTCAACCACTTGATTGCCAATACAATAAAGCGGATCAAAAGCATTCATTGGATGCTGTAGTATAGCCGAAATAGCATTGCCACGAATATGGCGTAATGTTTCATGGTTTTGTTTTAATAAATCACCATTTGATTGTAATGCTATTTTAGACTGTTTAGGGTTAAATAAAACTTTGCCTTGAACCGAAAAGTAGGGCTCTAATAAACCGATAATAGCTTTGCTAGTTAAACTTTTACCGCAGCCACTTTCGCCCACAATACCTAAACATTGATGATGCTCAAGGCAAAAGGAGATATCATTAAGCAGTGTTTTGCCATTATCCAGTGTTACAGTAAGATTCTTAACCTCAAGTAATTTATTATTCATGCTGTTTTTTCCTTAGGATCAAGAATGTCACGTAAACAATCACCAAGCATATTAAATGCAGCAACCACAATTAATATTGCAATTCCGGGGTAGAGCATTTGCATAGGATGCTGCATCATAACGTTTTTTGCTTCACTTAGCATTAGTCCCCATTCTGGAGTTGGTGCTTGTATGCCAAGCCCTATGAAAGATAAAGCTGAAATATTTAAAATTACCCAACCAGTATCTAGTGTGGCTAACACAACTAACTCTGACATTACATTTGGTAATAAGTGACGGCGAATAATAAATGAATGTGGTGCGCCAATTGCTCGGGAAAATAAAATATAGTTTTTACGGCTATATTTGATAACCGAGCTGCGAATCATACGACTATACCAAGCCCATTTGACCATAATATTGGCAATAATAACGTTCTCAATACCCACACCAAGTACGCCTACAATAGCAAGAATCATTACTTGGCTAGGAAAAGAGAGCATAATATCGCATAAACGCATAATACACTCGTCAAGTTTACCTCGTTTATAACCTGAAATTAGGCCAATTATTGCACCAATAACAATGGTAATAATCATGGTTAATAATGACAAAAATAACGTGGAGCGAATACCATAAAGTAGTCTTGAAAAAATATCACGTCCAAGATGATCACAACCTAACCAATGCTGAGCAGACATTGGGGCGTATTTACGAATAATACGTACTTTATTGGGATCAAATGGTGCAATATAAGGGGCTAAAATACCTAATATAATGATAGTTGCAATGATAATTAAACAACATAATGCAGTTTTATTTTTACAAACCTGCTTAAGTACATTCATGACAAACCACCATTATCACGTAAACGAGGATCTAGTAAATGATGAATAACATCGACAATAAAATTACATACCACAAATAATATTGCCATAATTAAAATATAAGCTTGGATAACGGGGTAGTCTCGATTCATAATAGCTGCAATACATAACCGTCCAAGTCCTGGCCAGGAAAATATATATTCAACCACAAATGAGCCAGCAATTAATTGCGGAATTGTCATCCCTAATGCGGTAATAGTGGTATGTAACGAATTGATTAATACATGCTTAAGAATAATTGTTCGTTCTTTTAGTCCTCGGCTACGTGCATAAAAAACGGAGTAGTTACGCATGTTTTCTAGCATGTTATTACGAATAAAACGAATATAGGTTGAAATATAAACGAATGATAGCGTTAAAGTTGGTAGGATTAGATTTTGCCATGTGCCATATCCATTAGTTGGAAGTAAATCTAAATAATTAGCAAAAAACCAGATAAATAAAAGCCCAAGCCAGTAGCTCGGCATAGCCGTGCCTAAAAAAATTATAATACGTAAAATATGATCAAAAACTGAATTGACAAAAATGGCACATAAAATGCCTAAGATCAGACTAATAATTAACGTAAAAATAAATGAAGATAATGCTAAAAGCAGTGTTGGTTGTAAGCTTCGAATGATCTCATCTAATACTAGCCTATCTCGATGTACAAAAGAACGACCAAAATCAAGTTGAAAAACGTTATATAACCAACTGATGTAACGGTTCCAAAATGGTTCATTTAAACCTAACTCTAGGCGCATACTTTCAATAGCATCAGGCGTGGGCATAATTTCATTTAAACGTAATGCTACTTCAGCAGGATCAGAAGGGGCTAAATTAATAAGTAGAAAAGCGATAAACGAGATACCGATAATAATCGGTATCATCATAATTAAACGTTTAAAAAAGTAATTTAACATTATTACTAACTAACAAAATAAATTAAAAATGCATTTTCTCAAAGGGAATGTCAAACTGCGAAGGAGCAAATTCAATACCTTTTAGTGATTTTATGGCGATAGCTCGGTTGCGTTCATAAGTTAACGGAATATAGACCGCTTGGTTATGCAATGTTTCAAGCACATAACGGTAAAGATCTTGACGTTCTTTTTCATCAGTTGAAATTAATGCTTTACTAATGCTTGCATCAATTTGAGCTTTCTCTTTCAATCCTTGTTGTGCCATATAATCACCATATACTGGTAATTTCATGCCAGACATAAAAGATTGTGGGTCATAAGGCATTCCCCAAGAAATATCAAATACCATATCAAAATCACCAGCTTTTTGGCGATCACGATAACCTTGTTCTTCTTCTCCATGAATGTTAAGTTTTAAACCAACCTGTTCAAACTCATCTTGCATATATTGTGCGATAGTTTTTTGAGATGCAGTATTGCTATCATAATAAAGAGTTATTTCAAATGATTTGCCATCTTTTTGACGGTAATTCTGACCTTTTTGTTTTAGCCAACCTGCTTTATCAAGTAGTTCTTCGGCTAATTTAATATTATATTCGTAAGGTTTTAACCCAATATTTGCATAAGGAATATTAGTAGCCATTAATGTATCAGCTGGCGCTTCGCTACCATTGAAGATACCTTCCGAAATATCTTTTTTATTTATGATATGTTCGATTGCTCGGCGCACATTAGCATCGCTTAAAGCGGGTCGAGTGGTATTCATCAATACGATACGGCTTGATACAGGTTTTGACATTAATGTTTGAAATTTATCAATTTCTGAAAAACGTTCAAATGAATCGGCATCCACCATATTTTTACCATAAATTAAATCAATTTCACCTTTTTCAAGTGCCATTAAACGGCTTTGGTTGTCTGCTATAACTTTCATGGTAACAGTTTTCAGTTTTGGTTGCTCACCCCAATAGTTAGGATTTGCGTTAAAAACAGCATACTGATCTTTTTTATGATCACCTAAAATATAAGGGCCTGTACCAATATAAGATTTAACGCCATTTTTTGTTTCACCATCGATCATTGAATTCGGTGAAATAAAGCGCATGGGTCTGGTTACTGCAATTTCAATCAAAAACGGGTAGTAAGGCTCTGACAGATTAACTTGAAGAGTATAATCATCTACCGCTTTGACTTCAGTAATTAAACGTACCATTTCAAGCCATGTATGGCGCACTTTATTTGACAGGACAGCATCCCAGTTTAATTTTGCACTGTGAGCATCGAATTTAACACCATCACTAAAGGTAACATCTTTTCTCAGTTTAAACGTATAGGTTTTTCCTTGGTTTGTAATAGTCCAGCTTTCGGCAAGCCAAGGAGAAAATGTGCCATCTTGATTATAATGAACAAGCGACTCATAGAGCATATTTTGAGCCCACATTTCACCTCCATAAAGGTGTGGATTCAAATCGCGTATATCTCGGAAGTTTGCAAAAGTGATATCATCTTTTGCAAAACAGTTAAAGCTAAAAAGCGATAAAAGTGAGACAATTAATAGCTTTTTAATGTGGCTAAAGTTTAAAAGCATGTTTAATCCAGTAAATTATTATTAAAGAGCAAAATATTAACATAATCGTAAATGATAATAAATATCATTTATATTTTTATGGATAAACACAATTAAAATTAGTACTCTTCTTTATAACATATTTATATATTAAAGGTGCTTTGATAATTTTAAGTAAGGGTTTGTGTAATATTTTAATATTTGGATTAGTATACATAATAGTCGATAAGTAAATTTACAAAATAATCAAACAAATATTATTGAATTGCTTTATAATACATATGAATAATTTATTTTTTATTTATTTAGGATACATTTCATGTCATTTGGCTCTCTTGGTTTAGATACTGAGATTTTAAAAGCAATTCAAGAACAAAACTATACCGATCCAACTCCCATTCAACAACAAGCTATACCTGTAATCTTATCTGGTAAAGACCTTATGGCGAGTGCACAAACAGGAACAGGTAAAACGGCAGGGTTTGGTTTACCAATATTACAAAAGCTTATTGAACAGCAAGCAAAAGAAGCTAATAATCCAAAACCTAAAAAAGGCAAACGTCCTTTATATGCCTTGATTTTAGCCCCAACGCGCGAACTGGCTGCGCAAATAGGTGAAAATATTCGTGATTATAGTCGTTATTTGTCCATTCGTTCATTAGTAGTTTTTGGTGGGGTGAGTATTAATCCGCAAATGATGAAATTGCGCAGTGGTGTGGATATTTTAATTGCAACACCAGGGCGATTGCTTGATTTACAGCAAAAAAATGCGGTGGATCTGTCAACGATTAAAATACTGGTGTTGGACGAAGCTGATCGCATGTTAGATATGGGATTTATACATGATATTCGTCGTGTGATTACCAAGCTACCTAAAAAACGGCAAAATTTAATGTTTTCGGCAACTTTTTCGGATGAAATAAAAGTTTTGGCTCAATCTATTTTGCAGTCACCTGAATCTGTTGCTGTAGCCAAAACCAATAGTGCTTCAGATCAAATTACTCAATATGTTCATCGAGTTGATAAACGTCGTAAGCGTGAGCTACTGTCTTATTTAATCGGTAAAAATCAGTGGCAACAAGTGTTAATTTTTACACGAACCAAATATGGTGCAAATCATTTAGCGGAACAATTAACGAAAGATGGCATTAAATCAGCAGCTATTCATGGGAATAAAAGCCAAGGAGCTCGTACAAAAGCATTAGCTGATTTTAAAAGCGGACAAATTAGGGCATTGGTTGCCACAGATATTGCCGCTCGAGGTCTTGATATAGAGTTATTACCTTACGTTGTTAATTATGAGCTCCCTCAAGTTGCTGAGGATTATGTTCATCGTATTGGTCGAACAGGTCGAGCGCAGAATCAAGGGCAAGCTCTCTCGCTTGTGTGCATTGATGAATTGCCACAATTAAAAGCAATTGAAAAATTAATTAAAAAAAAGATTCCAGAATTAACAACCAAAGGGTTTGAAGTTGATCCAAAAATTAAAGCTGAACCTGTAAAAAAATCGCCACCAAGGCGTGCGCCAGCAAAAAAAAGAAGTTCATCTTCAAATCGATCGTCGCAATCCAATCAAAATGGTGTGAAAACCTCCAATAAACATAATCACACTAAAAATAAGCAAACTTATATTTAATAAGAAGGAAATTATTATGGTAAATCGCAGCAGACGTTTACGAAAAAAATTACACATTGAAGAATTTAAAGAATTAGGTTTTACCGTTAGTTGGTCGTTTGAAGAAGGTACAACTGAAGAAACTTTAGATAATATTGTCGATCAGTTTATTCTTGAGGCTATTCAACCCAATGGTTTAGCTTATGAGGGGAGTGGTTATTTAAATTGGAAAGGGATTATTTGCACCCAAAAACTAGGCAATTGTACCGAAGAACATCGTGACATTGTCACAAAATGGCTAAACGAACACGGTCTAAAAAGTGTTAAAACTAGCCCACTTATCGATATTTGGTGGGATGAATTAGAATTCTAATCTATTGGTGATCTCTAAATAGAAAATAGTCACTGGTGTGGCTATTCAAGTACAATATAGTATTTCGGAAAGGAGTACTTATATAATGAACGAAGGTACTATTTTTAAACTTGATAAAAAGTATACGCCTTTTTTATTCAAAGCGATAGAAGCAGCAAAGAAAAGCGAATTTGTGACCAAATATAAATACGATATCGATCATTTTTATATATCTTTTAATAATTATATAAGAATAAATAATGGATTTAGCTGTTATACAATAAGTTTTTATTCGAAAGAGATAACGCAAGATAATTGGATGGACATTGGGGCAGGCGGAATAGTTATAGATGATATAAATGTTGATATAGATATTGATTCTGGCGATGTTATTTCCATTTATGCAAGCCGTTAACATAAATAAGAATTTATAAAAATTATTGGTATATAAAAATAATTACATTAGCGGTTATATTATAGCTACTAAAATTTTTTAAATTATTTAATAGTAAATCGCTTTATATATTGGTACAGCTATTTTTTTCAATGATAGATTATCAACGGATGATATTACAACTTTAATATGCATTGCTTTTTTATAATTTTCTTTCCAACTGTAAGTAAAAGATATCCAAGCTAATATTTACAAATCTTAACAAAAAGGTCAGCATTTTATATTTAAATGATGTTATTTTTTATTTACAATATAGGCTTGTTTTAGTGAGTTACTATATTTCTTTTTTATCTAAAACAAAAATGATTTTATAAAAATTAATCGATACACTATATAAAAATATTATATTAAACAATTACTTGAAATATTGAATAGGTTATGGTAGAATGAAAGAAGCAACACAACACAACACAACACAACACAACACAACACAACACAACACAACACAACACAACACAACACAACACAACACAACATTAATTTATTCTTTGTGTAAAAAAATATTATCAAGTAAATTCCTCAAAAATTCATTCTTTGTTTATAAAAATTGCCATAAATACATTATTTATTATCTTAGATTGATAAAAATACGAAAAATTCAGATGATAAATTTCATCTTTTTTATCTTTATGACATTATTGACCATTACTAATAGTTATGCTGCTTTATCTGCAAAGACAATAAAAACAATTGAAGGTTCAGCCCCTTATATCAAATTAAATGGCTCTGCTATTAATGGACTAGCTGATTTATTGAGTTTTCAAAAACCTGATATTTCCTCTAACTATGTAGTAATTCATCCATCAATAAATAAAGTAATTTATGCGCATAATGGGGATAAATTTAATCAATTTATTACAAAAGTTGTTGCTGATGGACAACCAAAACGTTTATCAAATATTGTGGGAGTAAGTTATGGTGATGATGATGGTGATTTCGCTCATTCAACTATGGGAATAACAGGTACATTAACTGCTACTTGGCGCTATCGACAGTCAGATGGTACGATAAGAACGTTATCTGCTGATGAATTAAAAAACAAATTAGATTCATGCCAAAGCCCATATCAATTGACGATTAGCGCTAATGGTGTTAAAGCGCAATCTCAATATGGTATACCATTTGAACATGCTTATGGTAGTCTTAGTAAAACGTATACAATAAAAGTTGATGATTTCAAAGTTTGCTATATAAAGCCTGCTAGTTTACAAATTTATGATGCTTCTGGCGTTAACAAAAACACTTGTACCAATACAACAAATTGCAAATTTATTGGTGGTTATAATCCTAGAGTTTTCTTCCCTAATGAGGGTTTTTCGGCTTTGGCTCCTACTAAATTCCCCACAACGGCTTTTGATAAAGCAAAATTTACTTTAAGAATGAGTAATGAACAAAGTGATTATATTTATACATCAAGTAATCCAAATTTAGTCTCAATAAGTAATGTAGCGGGAAGTGAAGGTGTTGTTACCTTTAATTCATCCGTTCATCCCAATTTACCTTTTAATGTAATTTTAACAGCAAAGACAAAACCCAATACAATAAGGCCTTCAAAAACGTTTATTTATTCTTTTACCATTAAAAAATGGATACGAGCACTTCCTCCAACACAATATAAAACAGAGGAGTATTTAAATACTGGAAATGGTATTTTTCCTGCAGCTAATGCTTGTGCTGGACGTGATTTAGGGATGATTAGTGCAGAAGAAGCGGCAAGTTATTTTTATTCACCAATGGAACTCAGCAATGCTCCAAGTGCAGCAACAGCTGTAACCGGGAATGGAACTGGATCATTTCCTGAATGGTATCATAATCGAGAAGCCCGATTATCTCGAGATATAGATGGGACGTTTTATGGTGAATGGGGGAATTTATATAAAGGTTATCCTAAGAATGGTTTTGATTTATCTCAAGGATGCACTTGGAGTAGTCAGGCGTATACAAATGGACTTATATTTGGCATTGATATCCAAAATGGTTATGTTGGTTATAATTTGCTTAAATATGATGGATGCACTCCTGTTTGTCGAAAATAGTATCGAGAAAAAGCTACTTTAGCATTGTATAAAAACAATAAAAATTATTAATATACAGAAAATAGCCACATTCGTATTTGTGGCTATTTTTAGTAATGGCTAATTATTCAATCCCTTGGCTACGCAAGTAATCTTCATAATTACCTGTGTAATCAATGACTTTTTCAGGTGTAATTTCAACAATGCGTGTTGCCAATGAACTAACAAATTCGCGATCGTGTGAAACAAAAAATAGCGTGCCTTGATAAAGCTCTAATGCCATATTGAGTGATTCGATAGATTCCATATCTAAATGGTTGGTTGGCTCGTCCATAACAATAATATTTGGGCGTTGCATCATCAATTTACCAAATAACATACGTCCTTTTTCACCACCTGATAGTACTTTGACTTGCTTTTTAATATCATCTTGTGAAAATAACAATCGGCCTAAAATACTACGTACGGCTTGCTCGTCATCGGTTGGCTGCTTCCATTGGCTCATCCAGTCAAATACAGTTAAGTCGCCTTCAAATTCGTATTCGTGATCTTGTGCATAATAACCAATATTGGCATTTTCAGACCATTTTATATCGCCTTGTTCGGGAGTAAGCTCGCCCATTAGTGTTTTTATTAATGTAGTTTTACCAATACCGTTAGTCCCTAAAATAGCGACTTTTTCGCCCACTTCGACCATTAGGTTTAAGTTTTTAAATAGTGGACCATTATCAAAACCTTTGGTCAGGTTTTCAACAACAAGCGCATTACGGAATAGTTTTTTATCTTGTTCAAAACGAATAAATGGATTTTGACGACTAGAGGCCTTGACTTCTTCAAGTTTAATTTTTTCAATTTGTTTTGCGCGCGAAGTTGCTTGTTTTGATTTAGACGCATTGGCACTAAATCGACTAACAAAAGATTGTAGCTCACTGATTTGTGCTTTCTTTTTGGCATTGTCAGCTAATAAACGCTCTCTCGCTTGCGTTGATGCTGTCATATAATCATCATAGTTACCAGGGTAGATGCGAAGCTCACCATAATCCATGTCTGCCATATGGGTACAGACCATATTTAAAAAATGGCGGTCATGCGAAATAATAATCATGGTGCTTTCGCGTTGATTTAAGGTGTCTTCAAGCCAACGGATAGTATCGATATCCAAGTTATTGGTCGGTTCGTCAAGCAATAAAATATCGGGATTTGAGAATAAGGCTTGGGCTAATAATACTCGTAATTTCCAGCCTGGTGCGATTTCGCTCATTAATCCATAATGTTGCTCAATTGGAATACCAACACCTAATAATAATTCACCCGCACGAGCTTCAGCGCTATAACCATCCATTTCGGCATATTGGGTTTCCAAATCAGCAACTTTAAAGCCGTCTTCTTCACTCATTTCGGGAAGTGAATAGATGCGATCACGTTCTTGCTTGATCTGCCATAATTCGGTATGTCCCATAATTACGGTATCAAGTACGGTAAACTCTTCAAACGCAAATTGGTCTTGGCGTAATTTACCTAATCGTTCATGCGGATCTAAAGCAACATTACCAGATGTTGGCACTAAATCACCACCAATAATCTTCATAAAAGTTGATTTACCGCTACCATTGGCACCAATTAAACCATAACGATTACCATTACCGAATTTAACCGAGATATTTTCAAATAATGGCTTACTTCCAAATTGCATTGTGATGTTATTTGTACTTAACACTAGAATTTACTCTCTTTAACATGCGTTTCACTCATAAGTAATAATTAGCCTTTGAGTGAAGTCGCGGAAATATGAATTGGCGCATATTATGCCATAATTAATCATTTTTGAGGATCTTTGTTTTAGATAACGGCATTTAAGGAGGAGATATTTAATTATTAATATATTGTAAAACATATGAAAAATCAGTGATATTTACTCTTTATGATTAAAATAATTCCCTGAATTCTACAAGATGTTAACCGCTTATCATATTACTTTAAACAAAGTAAATCATTCCTAAAATTTATTTTTACTTTTTGATTTCAGGCTAATTGCGAATAAATATCATCACTTGATATTACCATAATAACTCATTGATTTCCCTTAAAACCTCTTGAGTGAAAAATTCATTTAAATCAATACGCTATCTGAGAAATTTTTATTGTAACATGCACTAATCTTTTAAACATCTGAAGTGATTGATTTGTCGTTGGAAACTATCGACAAATCAATCCCAACAAAATTTAAATTTTATACTCAAATACTTTTTATACTTAAACACATAGTTACCTGAAACTTTTTGACAACATTCTCAGGGTTTTCATCGCAGACAAAAGCGCCCTAATGAATCAATAATTATCTTTTTACACTCCTTAACAAATACCCTAATTTCAAATTTGAAAAAACCGTTTAACCTATTTATACTTTATATTGAGTATATAAAATTAAAATAAATATATATTGAAACAAAGGAATTAGAAGCATGTTAACATGTTGTTTAATAGCTAGCTATCACTTGAGTTTATTTTTTGGATTGAAAACAAGACGTAATTTATTGATGGTAAGCATTACCAATTCGCTAATGCCTTTTCATTTAGGATTAAATTCGAATTTTAATTTACTTATAAAATCTTCAAGGTTTTTATTATCTCATTTTTCCATCACACTATTATTTATTGTTATAAGTCTATTATTAACTGCCAATATCAATATAGCAAATGCGTTAAGTGCGACAACCAGTAATGTAATCAATGGTAGTGCACCATATCTAACCTTTGATGGTGGATTAACTAAGGCAGAAAATACCGAAGCATTACTTGCAATAACTTTAGCAGATGAAATGGAGATAAAAGCAAATGAAGATGTATCAAGCATCATAAAGCCGATAGAGCTACCACAAAGTATAAAAAAGTTTAGTGATATAAAAACAGTGGTGCCACTCCCAACATCAGGGAATAGCTATTATCCAAGTTTTGATTTAAATAATTTAATTGGTACTCCATACAATTATTGGGGCGATGATGATGGCGATGGTGATATAAGTGCCACTGGAAGTATAACTGTAAAGTGGCAAGATAATATGGGTAACGATATAACAGCAAACGTAAAAGCAAACCCAACCGAATTATTAAGTACTTCATGTGCTGCAAATTATCAATTAACGATAAAAGCAACCTCAGGCGAATTATCAACACGGTATGGTTCACCTAAAAAAAGTACTTTTAATGCAATAGAGCACACTTATTATATTAAACCACATAAAAATAATATAACCCCTTGTTCTGTATTATATGCACAACCCAATTTGGCCCATGATGACACTGCTTATGGCGACTATTATAATGAAAATTCAAATGGTGAGACATGGGTTGCTTGGAAGGGGTACAAAGTATCGAGTGCATCAAATAGTGGAAATTACGAAAATGACTCAAGCATAAAAGAAAATAACTTTCCAAGTACAGGATCGCATGGATTGTATTTTTATTTGTTATTTGAAGGTATAACGCCAGCAGAAGTATTAGCAGCCAATGGTAATCTAGTTAGTGCAGAAGAGGGGGGAAATGTCAGTTTAATATTAAGCACCGAAAATACGCCAAGATGGAGGCATGAGTATTATGGACCTAAACCATATGGGTATAGCGAGCCAGGTTTGAAGATAACGTTAAAAGGGCCGCGTTATAACTCAAATGATAAAAGTTTTAACCCTGTAACTTTTAAACTGTATGCTGATAGCAGTAAGAACAAATTATTATATGAATTCAGGCTAATGCGTTGGTATATAGCACAGCCTAATGTTGTGTATAATGGAACAGGAAATGGCACAGATGCTCAAACAGCTGTAAGGAATTATTGTCACAGTTTAGGAAGCGGTTATCGAATACCTGATATGAATGATTATACGAACACTAATAGGAGAGGTTGGTCAGGTGGGATACCTGGACGGAATAAATGGGCTGCTCTTCGTCAATTGAGTTACCAAACTGGAGGAAGATGGATAGGGGGAATATTGAATGAATGGGGATGTATAGTCAATGACTGGAATGCTGCAGGCTCTGGTGGTGCATCCAAATGCAATGGTTATACTGGAACCGATTGGGATAGCTATATGTATTGGAGTGCAGATGTGTCATTAAGTGGTGATTATAAAGGTAAAGGAATGTGGGTAATATCGAATGTTGGTGCACCTCGTGTTTTCGGGGATTTTTCCTATTCAACTTATCGCGCTGTCTGTGTTACACCATAAAAAGACATTAATGGCAAATCCTTTGCACAGGATAGTTGCTGGTGAAATCTGTTTATCTCTAGGATTTACTAGCATTGTTTACAGTAATTTGAAAAATTGCTGTAATGGATATACATAAAAAACAAAACTAACGCCTTATTACAGACAAGAGATATGGCGCTTATATCATAAACGGTCACTGATTTGGCTAAAAGCTTTATGGTCATTCGCCCAACCATTTAACGTATTAAAGAAAGCCCGATTGAAGCTTTTGCCTTTTTGACAAGTAAGTAGGAGACAAAGTCAAAATTGAAATTGACTCACAAACTCAAGCCATTGTTGATATGGTTGAACGAGTATTAGCCGCAAGAGAATGATAATATTAATCGAATTTGTGTCATATTTAAGCTAATTTGTGCTGATTATAGATTGAAAATTCCTTATGATGGCTTTTATTTAATAGTTAAAAGAGGTTAACATGCGTATTTTGTACAAAGCGAAAGTCATTATTTATAGTACATTATTATTGAGTACAAGTTGCAGTAATGCGGCACAATTACAATTAACTAGCACTGATCTTGTCGATAGCGGGTTTACTGCTCGGTTTATATCCAATCAATTTGGTTGTCAAGGCGAAAATATATCTCCGCAAATTTCATGGCAAAATCTACCCAAAGCGACAAAAAGTTTAGTATTAACTATGTATGATCCTGATGCACCAACGGGTTCTGGTTGGTGGCATTGGGTGATTGTTAATATTCCTGTACAAACGCCGTTTATTAAACAATCAGCAGGAAATAATCCCAATTTATTACCTAAAGGAAGTAGGTTAGTACGTAATGATTTTGGCGTGATAAATTACGGTGGTCCATGTCCTCCGCTAAATTCGACTCATCGATATCAATTTACACTTTATGCACTAGACATTGATCACATTGAGGTTGATGAACAAACCACACCAGCTCTAATTGGTTTTATTGCTAATTCGCATCAAATAGCGAAGGCAGATATGATTTACTCCTACTCACGTTGATATTGGTTAATAGGCTATTAGGATTATGGATTTTGCTTCAATTGGTCGAGTGACTTATATAACACAACGTTGTAATCAAACCCTAAAGCAGATTCAAAGCAATGATCCAATGATTGTCTATGTCATAAATGGCGAAAAACAGATTGAATGTGAGGGCGAATATTTTAAGGTAAAAACAGGTCAATTAGTCCTGATTCCAGCAGGTAATTTAATGAATATAAATAATTTTTATATTGATGATAAGGATTATCAAGCCATCTGTTATTCTTGGCATGCACAGTTAATAGACCAATTTGCTTTATCTCATCTTTATCAGAATAGTCAAATTCTTAAAAAAATTAAAGTTGAAACAATATTACCTGAAACTTTTATTACTCGATTGGTACAGATTAAAACAGAATTATTGACCCATAACCAATGCAATTCTAATCTTGTTAAACATTTATTTATTGAATTATTAATTAGATTATCTGCATTTGGTGTGTATTTTCCCCTGAATAATAACCCAAAAATTAGCCAAAAAATTCGCGAAATTATTAACCAGCAGCCAGACAAAAAGTGGCAGGCAGCAGAAATTGCTAAACAATTTGCTATGAGCGAATCAACTTTACGACGACATCTTGCTTTAGAAGGATATAATTTATCCAAAATTATCTTAGATATAAGAATGAATTTTGGTTTAATGCTGTTACAAACTACCCAAAAAACGATCCTACAAATTGCCCAAGAAGTGGGATATGAATCAGGCTCTCGTTTTGCTTTTTACTTTAAACAACGTTTTGGTTTTTCACCAAAGAGGCTACGTTAGTCAATTTTTTATCACTAACATTTAATTTTATTTATTAAATTTTTTTATGCGTGTTCATTACCGTGGTTTCTCAAATTACTGTATATAGCGACAATTGTTCTTACAGGTTGTCAATTATTTTTTCATAGTAATCAATTTTTATGATATAAAGTTTACAAGTGTTAAGCCAATTGATACGATCTGTATCTAGTTATTTTTTATATTCATCAATTATGCTTTATCTTATTTTTGTGACAATTATTTGGTCATTCTCATTTAGTTTTATTGCGGTTTATTTAAGTGGACAAGTCGATTCTTGGTTTGCTGTTGTAATGCGAGTGCTATTTGCCTTTATAACTTTTATTCCATTTTTACGTTTTAAAAATATTCGTTTTAAGCAGATGTTGCTTTTAATGGGAGTAGGGGCATGTCAATTAGGGATTATGTACTTTTTTTATTATAATTCTTTTCAATATATTTTGGTGCCTGAAGTTTTATTATTCACTATTTTTACACCAATCTATGTCACGGTTATTTATGATCTATTGCAACAACATCCTTTAAGGCTTAGCTATCTTTTAATGGCAATTATTGCAGTAGTTGGTGCAGCCATTATTCGTTATGATCATATTAGTGCCAATTTTATTATCGGTTTTTTATTAATTCAGGGCGCCAATATTGTTTTTGCATTAGGTCAAGTAGGATATAAAAGGATTATGGAGGTTTATCCAATGCCCCAACATCAAGCTTTTGCTTGGGTTTATTTTGGAGCAGTGATTGTTGCCAGCTTTGGCTGGCTGCTGTTTGGTGATGCATCAAAATTACCAACAACTAATTTGCAATGGGGAATTATTATTTGGCTTGGAATAGTGGCTTCTGGTGTGTGTTACTTTTTATGGAATTTTGGCGCGACAAAAGTTGATTCGGGTACTTTAGCTATTATGAATAATGTGGTTATCCCAACAGGGATTTTAGTGAATGTGGTTATTTGGCATCAATCATTAGACTGGTTACGCTTTATATTAGGTAGTGTAGTTATTGTGTTGGCACTATTGCTACACTACAAAATTAAAAATCGATCATTGAGTTAAGCACAATAAGCAGTTAAGGTAAATGTGTCATAATCGATAAAATTAGCGGCGTTGTAATAGAAGACAGCGTCGTTGATATTAGTAAGCTTGAAGCAATAGGTCCTTGTAACACTTCAAACTGTCTTGCCATCATATAACAATTTATTGCAATTGAAACCGAACTAAGTAATACCACTACCTGTAATTCCAAAGTTGGTAAACCTAATAGTTTACCCATAATGTAAGTAACAATTGGCAATGCAGCTAATTTTAAAATACAGATAGAGGTCGTAATAAGTAATTTGTCGCGAATTTTATATTCAGCCAGTCCCATACCTAGCACAATTAATGAGAGTGGTGCAGTCATATCGCTGACCATTTTTGTTGACTGATTGATAAATTTGGGCATAGGTAATCCAATATAATTTACGACAATCCCAGTGAAAATACCTATAATAATAGGATTTTTTGATACGTTTTTTAATGCTTTGATAAAGCTCCGTCCAGAAAATTTACCCATTTGAACAAATTCAATTGATACGGTAGCAAGTGACCATAAAATCAGAGCGTTAAATATAACAATAATGGCTACAATGGGGATTGCTTTCTCGCCAAGTAGCATTTTGATGATGGGAATGCCAACAAAGACGGTATTAGTATAAATACCACCCATAGCAAAAAGTGTACTTTCTGAACCTGTTAATTTAAATAATTTTGATGCAACCAAACAACCAAACGCAAAGACGATAAATGATCCACCAAAAAAGACAAATAACACTTTTATATCGATCTGTGACTGTTCAGAAAAGTGGCTCATGATCTGAAACAGCATAATCGGAAACGCTATATAAAAGGTAAATTTGGTTAAGCTGTCGGTCACAGTTTTTTGCCAACGACCAATTTTAACAGCTAAATATCCTAATAAAATTAAGATAAATAAAGGCAAAGTAGATAAAAACTGTGCCCATAATGTAGTAAGAAATTCCATTATTATTATTTTATTGATGATTGCGTATAAAGTACCATTCTAAGTCAGTTGATCGTTTCGAATCAAATTGATAGCCTTCTAGATTAAAACTTTTAATATCGTCACTCTTTTCAATGCAATTTTTTATAATGTATCGGCTCATTAGTCCGCGTGCTTTTTTTGCATAAAAACTGATAACTTTATAGGTATCTTTACTTTGATCTAAAAAAATAGGCTGAATTATAGTTGCATTTAATTGTTTTGGTTTGATCGCTTTGAAATATTCGTTTGAGGCTAAATTGATTAATGTGCGATGTGATGATTTGGCTAGTTCGCTATTAAGGTGTTGAGTTAATTTATCGCCCCAAAATTGATAAAGATTAGTGTTATCGCCATTTTTTAAGCGGATACCCATTTCTAACCGGTAAGGTTGAATTAGGTCAAGTGGTCTTAAAATACCATAAAGACCTGATAATATTCTTAAATGAGATTGTGCAAACTTTAGATCTTTATCAGTAAAATCTTCAACATGTAATCCTTCATAAACATCACCTTTAAAAGCAAGTATAGCTTGTCTTGCATTTTCAAGATTAAAATCACTATGCCAATCTTTAAATCGCTCATAATTAAGTTCGGCTAATTTTTTGCTAATAGACATTAAGTTAGCTAAATTCTCAACACTTAGTTTTTTGCAATCTTGAATAAGTTTTTTAGTTAAGTCAATAAATTGAGGAAGTGTGTAATTTGGGGTTAATAATGGAGATTGGTAATCCAAAGTTTTCGCCGGAGAAATAATTGTTATCATACGTATTTAGCCTATTGTGTTTTGCAGTAAATAGGTTTATTTTACCTCTAATTCAACTCAAAGGAGTAGCAAAATGAACATCGATAAAAAAGAAATACATGATATTAAATCTTGGGCTTCTGTTCGTGAAACCTCGATTGAAATTGCTGAGGCTATTTTTGAGCTAGCTAACCATGATGAAAAACTTGCCGAACAAATTTGGTCAGAAGGTAGTGATGAAGTGTTGAAAATTGCGTTTTCTAAAACCAAAGCGGATAAGTTGTTCTGGGGTGAGCAGACTATTGAACGTAAAAATGTTTAAATCTTTATGAATTTGACTTTTTTAGGGACAAGTGCTGGTTCCCCAACATTACAACGTAATGTGAGCAGTATTTTATTGGATCTTAGGCAAGAGCGGGGTAAGTTCTGGCTTTTTGATTGTGGTGAGGCAACTCAGATGCAAATGCAAAAAGCCAAGTTTAGTCTTGCTAAACTTGAGATCATTTTTTTAACACATCTACATGGCGATCATCTGTTTGGACTACCAGGTGTTTTAACTTCCCGTTCCTTGATGCAGAATCAATCTCCTTTAACATTGATCGCTCCGAAAGGAATTAAAATCCTTATCGAAACTGTTATTGAAATTAGTTATTCTTGGTTAACCTATCCTCTTAACATCATTGAGCTTGAAGAAAATTGTATCGTTTTTGAAGATAATCAGTTTCAAGTAGAAGCAAAATTATTACAACATCGTGTACCGTGTTTTGGTTATCGTATTATCGAAAAAGATCTACCTGCTCAGCTTAATATCGATAAATTAAAGCAAGATAATATTCAGGCTGGTCCTTTTTATAACGATCTTAAAAATGGTAAAACAATTACACTTGATGATGGGCGAATAATTAATGGCACAGATTACTTAGGTCAAATTAAAAAAGGCCGAAAGTTAGCAATTTTAGGTGATACTATTCCTTGCCAAACCTCAATTGATCTTGCTAATGATGTTGATTTGCTTGTTCATGAAGCAACCCAAGAACATGCTTTAGTTGATAAGGCTATTGAACGTGGTCATTCCACCACTGTACATGCGGCAACGATTGCCAAACAAGCTAATGCCAAAAGACTTATAATGACTCATATAAGCCCAAGATATAATTTGAATAACAATAAAAAGTTAGTTAATGAAGCAAAAAGTGTTTTTGCAAATACTGAAATCGCTACCGATTTTGCAACTTTTTCCATTTAGTTAGATTTATTTTATAAAATTTCGCCGATGTTATTTTATCGGCGAATAAAAAACAGATTAAAGACAAAAATCCTTAATTAGTTGTTCTATTGCTATTTTAGTTGGTTTTAAAAAGTCCATTGAAATAAACTCATCGGGCTGGTGTGCTTGTTCAATTGAACCAGGTCCTAATACAATCGTTGGTGAAATTTGGTTTAGGTAGGGGGCTTCTGTGCTGTAGTTGACTGTCTGCGCACTATGACCGACTAATTTTTCAATGTGTTGTAATGCTGGATGATCTTTTTTACACTCATAGCCCGGAATTGGGGCAACTTCGTATTCTATAGCAATTCGATTTGGATATTTATCCATAACGGGTTGCAGTGCTTCACAAAGCGCATGATAAAGTGAATCAACATCGTTATCGGGCAATACACGAATATCAATCACTAGCTCACAACAACCGCAAATACGGTTGGCCGCATCCCCCCCGTGAATAACACCTAAATTTAGAGTAGGGTAAGGAACGCTAAACCCGTCATTATGATATTGTTCTTTAAATTTTTGTTTTAGTACTAACAAGCGTTCAATGACTAAATTCATCACTTCGATAGCGTTAATACCTTTATCAGGATCGCTAGAATGCCCTGATTTACCAATGACTTTAATGGAATTAGAGATAAATCCTTTATGTGCTCTGATGGGGATTAACGATGTTGGTTCGCCAATAATAGTACAGTCGGGTTGTAATTTAGTATTCTTCGCAAAAAATGCGGCACCAGCCATTGAAGTTTCTTCATCGGCGGTGGCAAGGATATAAATGGGTTTAGTTAACTTTTTAAGATCAATATCACGCAGCGCATCTAAAATAAAGGCAAAAAAGCCTTTCATATCAGCGGTGCCAAGTCCATATAACTTATTATTTTCTTCCGTTAATTTAAAGGGATCTTTACTCCATTGCCCATCATCAAACGGAACAGTGTCACTGTGTCCACTTAGCAATAAACCACCTTGGGTTTTATTTTCGGTATTTGAATAAGTAGCTAACATATTATATTTATGACGAGTATTAGGAACAGGTTGGATATCAATAGCAAAACCTAAATCTTCAAACCAACAGGCTAACTTGTCGATGAGTGCTTTGTTAGAATAATCTAATTTCTTGTTAGTAACGTTACTAATTGTTGGTATTGAAATTAGTTCGTTATATATTGTTAAAAAAGACGGTAGGGCCATAAAAATTACCTTTAAATGTTAAACGAAAATATATTATTTTATAATGCTATAAGCATAGCATTTACCTTTTCATTTGCCTATCAATAACCTTATTGTTTCATTTTCTGTTTTATATTAAGCATAAAATTAATTTAATCGTTTGAATATTAAAAGCAAGGTTTAGAATATGTTTTTTATTATTATCGTTATCTTTGATAAAAACGGGCTATAAGCCCGTTTCAGTGATTGATTAACTGTAAAAACAACTATTGTTGTGGGATGATTCTTATCTTTTGCCCACCTTTTGATACGGCTTGAATATCACGATCATACATTGCTTCACCAAATGCAGGTGGAATGCTATAGATTCCTACATTAGTTGCTTTTATTTGATAGGTGAATTCTTGTATTTTATTATTATAAGTTGAACCATAAATAATAACACGATCTTCACGTACATCTGTATATTCAGGATACCAAGTGTATTTTCCTGTTTTTATACTAATTGGTGAAATCCAGCCATAATTTTCATCATAATCATCTTCTTCATAGTCATCATATTCTTCATTATCTTGAATATATTCGTCATAATCTTTTTCCTGAGAATTTATTGGTTGTTGTACTACTTCAAAACCACCTGGTAGTAAATCAACAATGGCAATATTAGTTGCACCTTCATCTGCTAGTGCTCGGATTCTAACTGTCACGTTAATTTTATCGCCAAGTTTGACTTGTTCAACAGGTTTGCCATCAAGATCAGTAAATTCACGATATACTTCAAGCCCCCTTTTAATTGGCTCTTTAGGGATATCTTTGTCATAACCTTGTTCAGACAGCATATACCAAACAGGTAAGCTTGATTTATTAGTTATGCTTAATTGTGCATCTTGATCATTAAACTTGCCTTTAGCTAAAATTCCACTTAAATTTGCAATAATTCTTTGTTTTTCTGCATCCTTTGATATTGCATTAATTTCAAGAGTATCTTTAGATAAATTTGATTGTTCAATGCTCTGCGAATAACTACTTAAAGCCAATATTGTCATTGCTGCTGATTGAGTAGTATATTTTTGTTTATTTAGCATGATAACCATATTTTCTAATGCTTGCGCAGGAATATCTTTTGCTTTTTCAGGAAAATGTTTGCTAATTAAATAGATTTTTCCTGCATTAACGACCAGTGGATCATAATAGTTGTTTAGCCACCAAGCACGATCATATGCAGCTTCTAATTGTTGCCAAACAGGTTTGATTAATTTATTTGCTTCTTTATCCATCTTTAACATTTTATATGATGAAGCTAAATACATTGCTGTTATATCTTTTTTCCATGAATCATCTTTTCGATTAAGATTGCTAATGGTAGAGGCTAAATAGCTTGTTGTAACTTGATTTTGCCTTGTTAATAAATAGATAGCATAAGCACGTACTCTTAAACCATAAGTACTAGTATCACTAGATTCAGCAATTGTTTGCAAATATTTATTAGCATTATCAAGCATTTTTTGGGGAACTTGATAACCCATTTCTTTTGCTTCAAGCATAAAGTTTACTGCATATAATGTAATAAATGGATCAACATTATAAGTTGAGTACCATAAACCAATTGCACCTTCACTATTTTGGCGAGATTGCAGCACTTGGAATAATTCTGATAATGGAGCTATTCCTTCTTTTGAGGCCAGATCAAATTCCTTATATTTACTAGCGATCAAAATAGGAATCGCGCGACTAACAATCTGTTCAGAGCAATAATGAGGGTAATCCTGCAAATAGGTACTTAGGCCTTTACTTAGTATGAATGGTGAATAAGCTGCAGCAGCTTCACGTTTACTTAAATTATTATACATGTCTCTAAAATCAGTAAACGTTTGTTTATGATCTGCCATTCTTCCCATTCTTGTGATTAATCTGTATTCAGTTAATGGCCGTATTGAAAGGCTAATATCACGAGTAATTGTTATATCATTATAGTTGGCGGAAAAGTGAAGATCGCCATTACCAAGCTGATCTGTTGCTTTAAAGTTAAATTTTAAAACCCCATCTTTGCCATTAGCCAATTCGATGGTTTTTTTATTATCACTCGTGATTGATAGATTAGGAGTGGTTGAAACTTTAACATTAATAGGAATTACTTTATCACCAATATTTTCAATAAGATTAGTTACGTTTAGTGAAACTTCAAACTCATCATTTGGTGCAGCAAAATATGGGACATTAGGTTGTAAAACAATATCATTATGTACTGTTGTTGACATTTGAGTATGTCCCATTGTTTTGTCACCAACTGATACTGCCATGATACGAATTTTGCCATTAAAATAATCAGGCACTTTATATTCAATGGTTTTATCGCCATCGACATCGATAATACCTGACCAATAAGCTACTGGTTCATCTATTTTCCGTTTAAATGGATTTAAATGATTTGATAAGACATCATCATTATCACCATCACCACCAGGTGCTGAAGCTGTTATTAAATGTCGAAATTCTGGCAATATAAGATCTAAAATTTGCGACGTTCTTACAGATAGTGCTTTTTTGCGTAAGAAGCTATTTAATGGATCTTTCAGTTTATAATTTGAGACTTGCAAAATTCCTTCGTCTACGGCAAATACAACTGCTTTTTGTGGCGTATTTGTGTGTATTGTAATTGGTAGCGTATCTCCAGGTTTTATTAGTGATGGTGCTTGTAATACGATTTTATCGTTAAATTGATCATTTGAAATTTTGAAAGGTATAACACCGTAACTAAGTGGACTCATAAAAATTTCATCAGAATTTGGATCACGAATAAATTGGACATTAATATAACCATTACCACCAATGTCTTTTGGTAGGGTTATTTTTTGTATTGAGCTTGTTGTATCTGTGTGGAACCACTTCCAAGCATACACTTTGTCGCGCTCAATAGTAATAATACCACTACCTACATAAGGAGCTGTGATTGAGACTTCTATTTCATCACCTGGATTATATTGTGCGTCTTTAATTTTTAATGAAAGCTCCGCATTACGGTCTAAATTACGAGTAACATTCGCTTTACCTACAATAGAGTATTTACCTTGGTAAAGTAATTTGTCATCATTATTTTTGATTTGAATAATATAATTACCAGGATTTTTACTATCTAATTGATACCTAGTTTTATCTTGATTAATCTTAAATGGTTGTTCAGATAGAACCGATTCTTTACGGCGTGATTCATATTTATAAACTCCTGAAGATTGTCTAACTAATACCGATAGATATTTTTCTTCAATTAAAACAAGTTTTAGATCAGATAACTCTATTTTTTCTAAAGTCGGATTTATCGCTATAAAATCAATATGACGAACTGAATCCCTGTTAATATATCTTAAATTGCCATCCGCTTTAGCTCCGACTAAATAATCATTTGGTGAAATAAAGGTGCTTGCAGTTGTCGCAACGCTTCGTCCACTATCAGGCTCAAAAACATCGGTTAACATTCTTAGCGTGTAGTTTCCTTCAAAGCTTTGTATATTGTCATTGAGATTGAGTTTTACTATACCGTTTTCATCTGTTGTTTTTTCATCTAATTCAACTTTAAAACTATTTCTTTCACCAGAAATATTTTGGTAGAAATAGTAATCTTCATATTTTTTGAAATAAGGTGTTGATGGTTCAAGAATTAATGTATTTGTGACTCGACGATTAGTTGCATCAGTACCGATTAGGTTTTTGGCTTTAATCTCAGCTTGGATATTTTCAGGTTTTAACCAACCATCTTTTATTTCTGGCAACAACTTAAGAGAAACAGCAGTTTTATCTGGTTCAAATTCACGAACTACAACCGAACTTGAGCCTAATAGGATTCGCGATTCTTCATCATCATTTTTCAAATATAAATTAATATACCAATCACCAGTAGGGGATTCATAGTTAGTTTTATAGCTAAGTTCATTAAAACCTGATTTATTTAGTACAATCGATTTTTTGAGTGCTAGATTGGATTTTGGATCGTAAATTTCTGCTTCTACGGTGATACCCTCTAAGGAATTAGTCCATTTTTGAGCTCTAACTATGGTACCTATATGGAATGTGTCGCCAGGGCGATAAACACCTCGATCTGAAAAGATGTGAGATCGTAACTCCCCACCTTCAAGGGTTTCACGAATGCCGCCGATATCAAAACGAGATAGATTTAAATTTCTTTCATAACTTTTGATTGGTAAAAATGATAGGTCACGGTCTTTTTCAACAACATATAAAAGAGGCTTGATGCCTTGATAATATTCAGACAATGGCGCAAAACGAACATGACCATTATCATCTGTAGTTTTAGACGTAATAGCAATCCCATTCATGCCTAGAACTGAAACTTTAGCACCGCTAATGGGTTCGCCTGAACTTATAGATTGAATAAAGAGATCATTGGATTGATCAAGTGACTTTTTGGCGATAATTCCTAAATCAGTAACGACAATAAAGCGTGAAGCCATGAACTCATATTTAGTATCTTTTTTATCTTTTCCATAAAGTCTTAACAAAAAGACACCACGATTCTTATTCCCATTTGTGTTAGCAGTTAAGTAACGAGTTAAATCGACATTTGTGTATTTAACTTCTTCAGGAGCACCTGTAACGTCTTTAGTTATGCTGTATTTTTCAATAAAATGATCATTATCCAATTCGCCAAAATTCATATCGCTAAATTCGTAACTTTGATTAAAAGCTACTAAATGTTGAAGCTGTGAAGGGATAACGCGATCTATTTCTAACTTCATCTGCTCTATATTGCGCGATACTATAGGTAGTTTTTTCTCGCCAGATAAAGATAATAAAGAACCTGATGCGGCAAAATCAAGATAAGTTGGGTAACTAGGAACTGTTAATATTGTCTGATAATCTTGTTTTAAAAAATACCCCTCTTGAGAAGATAAAGGTTGATTAACTTCAATATATACCTTTGAGTTTTGTTCAGTTTTAAATTCAAAGCTAATTTGATTCTGATAAGCAAGTTCAGTATCAATTGGTTTTATTGATATTGGAGTTGCTCTTTCGAGTATTTCTGGTGTTACATTGTATTTTGTTTCGTATCTACCAGAAGATCTATTGTAATAGCTTTCACTATAAGAACCATTGTTATTTTCAGGTAATTGCCAAACTTTGATTGCTTTCGATACATCTTCAGATCTTACGGCATGACTTAATGATAAAACTAATACCTGCTGTATTTTTTCATTGCTTTTTTCAACCAATGTAAGCTCTGTTCTTGTAACACTTAAATGATATTTATCTGGTACAGTTACACTATTAGTTATATCATAATTCATTGAGTTACCACCTAAAGTTGATCTAACCCCTTTGTTAATTGTTATTTTTAAATAACCTTCTTTATCAAGTAAGGGAATAGGTGCGCTCTTTATATATGCGATTTTGTCATTATCACCATAGGTTATAGTAAAATCGACATGGTTTAAGAATTCATCATCGTTTTTTTCGTATGAATTGTCAGATTTCTTCTCTTTTTCATAAAGCGATAAAATAATATTTTTTTCAAAGCTTTGCCTATCAACAGGATGACTAAATCTGATTGTATTTATGACGTTCCTAATATTTGTTTCTGTAGGGTTGGAATAAAGCTCACCTCGATTTCTGAAATTATATTCAAAATTAGGAGAAATAAAGGAAAAAGTTGCACTATTTTTTTCTAGTTCGCTATTTTCAGCCAATAATTTTGACTTATCCAATATGACTGTATATTCAATACCAAGTGGCCACTTTCTCTCTTTTGGTGTGAATTTTATTGTTGAATCATTTGACCATGTCCATTTTCCCTCAATGTTTGGTGAAATACTAATACCTTCTGTTATTTCATCTTTATTGATTGATTCTAGGGGAATTGGTGGGCGTTTAGCACCGGTGAATTGGATATATATTATATCGTTACTTGTACTTGGTGGGACTAATTTAGCTGAATAGGTATTTATTACTATAGGTGCTGGTTCAATCGGTTTTGGGCGGTTTAAATACCAATGATAGGCATAATTTCCTGAAAAATAAGCAATAAATCCTAAAATAATACTTGCGCTAATTATAGTTTTTATTTTTTTTAATACAGAACCTGTCGCATAGTAAAATCTTTTTGCATCAGGTAACCAACTTGGTGTTGACCATTTAATATCGCCAATAATTGGGCTAAATAGCCAAAAAATTCCTTTTATTAAAATAAATAAAAAAATAAGAAAGGTACTAATTATTTCCCAAGCCTTTTGCAGTATATTAAAAGGTAACAGCAAAATAAATTTGAACAACTCCATTGTTTATTTCCTATTTCTAAAAAAATTAATGATTTATATAAAATAATTATATTTAAACACATAGTTACCTGAAAGTTTTTGACAACACTTTTTTTGTCTTTTAGTGATAGATGTTAGTCAATTAAAAAATAAACCAAATATAACTTAAGATACTATGATTTTTTACATTTCAAGGCAACCTGTAGCGGAACCTTAATTCATAAAGCTAATAACGCTTTTTTTATTATATTATTATTTTTTTGCGATAAAAACAGCTCGCATTGGGGCAGGGTAGCCTTCAATTGTTTTGGTTGAATCATCTGGATCTAAAAAGTTGGCCAGAGAATCTGATGTCATCCATTCAGTTTTGCGTTGTTCATCAAAATTAGTTAATGATATATCAACCATTCTTACATCTGAATACCCACATTTTTCCAGCCAATTAATCATTGTAGGAGTAGAAGGTATAAAATAGACATTACGCATTTGTGCATAACGATCACCTGGCATTAACGCTTGATGTAATTCTCCATCAATAACCAAAGTTTCAAGTACTAGTTGTCCACCTTCAACCAATTGATCCTTCAATTGGAATAAATGGTCAAGTGGCGAGCGGCGATGATATAAAACCCCCATTGAAAATACGGTATCAAAAGCATTAAGTTTAGGGAGATGTTCAATTCCAAGTGGTAATAAATGTGCTCGCTGATCGTTACCTAGTAGTTTACGAATAGCTTCAAATTGGCATAGATAAAGCGCCATAGGATCAATTCCGACAGCAAGTTTTGCTCCAGCGCCAATCATTCGCCATAAATGATAACCACTGTTACAACCCACATCTAAAACAATTTTATCTTCTAAACAATCAATATGATTAATTAAGCGTTCCCATTTCCAATCTGAACGCCATTCTGTATCAATATCAATTCCATACAAGTGAAAAGGACCTTTGCGCCATGGCATCATATTTTTTAATAATTGTGTTATCCTCTGCTGTTCACCCGTAGAAAGAGGCTCTTTTGATTTCGCTGTGACACTATGTAATAAATCAATTTGATAAGGTGAGATGGATGGTAAATGTTTAATACTGTTTAGCCATTGATTAAAGCGACTATCTATGTTTTGTTTTTGCCAATTTGCGAGTTGTGCAGGTAATACTTCAAGCCAACTACTAAGTCTATTTTTTGCGATAATCTGGTAAAAATCACCAAAATCAATCATTCTGTTATCCTTTATCAATTACGCTTAAATTAATCTGTTATTTTATGGCAATAATAGATCCAAAATTAAAACATTGGAACCAAGTGTCAATGTGTTTAAAACCAGCTTTAGATAGTCGCTGTTTATGTGTTTCGATAGTATCTGTTAGCATGACGTTTTCCAGCATGTTACGTTTTTGACTGATTTCAAGCTCACTATAGCCGTTAGCACGTTTAAAATCATGATGCATATTAAATAGTAATTCATCAATGCAGGTATCACTAAAGCTAAATTTTTCAGATAGGACTAAAATGCCATTTGGTTTTAACGCATTATAGATATTATTTAAAACACGTTGACGATTTTCAGGAGTTAAAAATTGTAAGGTGAAGTTGAGTACAACCATTGATGCGTTTTGCATGTTAATATGGCAAATATCATCACAAATTACGTCTACAGGTGTGCTTGATTTGTAGGATTCAATATGCCGCTTACAACGTTCAACCATTGGCTGAGAATTATCAACCGCAATAATATGGCAATTTTCTTGATTGACATTGCGTCGAATAGATAATGTAGCAGCGCCTAATGAACAACCTAAATCATAAATCATTGAATTAGGTTGTACAAATCTTCCAGCTAGCATGCCGATCATCGAGATAATATTAGAATAACCAGGAACAGATCGCTGCACCATATCAGGAAAAACTTCGGCAACTTTCTCATCAAAAGTCCAATCCCCCAATTTTTCAATAGGTGTGATGAATAATTGGTCTTTTTTAATATCCATAAAAAGTTATTGGTACGAAAAAAAATAATTTTGTTATCATATCATTATTCGTCTTCAATTGTTCAGATAATTATGAGTTTTATTTATTTTTCTATTTTATTTATGATGATAGTGATCAGTATTTTAATGATTGCTTATTTAGGTAAACGATGGGCATTTTGGTTCAATTTTCATTTTACTGGTTATTCTAAAATCATCTATTGGTTAATTGTTGCAATTGCTGGATTATCACTGGTGCTTTCTAGGGCATTAGATGGTATTTTTAATAAGCTATCTCTGATTTTTAATATTATTTTTGCTGGATTTTTGTGTAGTATTTTTATTTTATTGATTTTTGATGCGATCTATTTGCTCTGCAAAAAAAAATTAAAGCCTAACTTACTGCTTAGAATTGTTTATGTAAGTTTAGTTTTTTCACTATTTTATTACAGCCATGAAATGGCAATTAGTCCGAAAACCGTTTATTATCAAGTAAAAATAGATAAACCTGCTCATGTTGAAAATCTGCGTATTGTGCAGCTTAGTGATATTCATATTAATGAATTAACTTCGAGTGGATTTATTCAGCAAATGATAGATAAAGTAAATCAATTAAATGCAGATTTTATTGTAATTACAGGTGATACATTAGATAAACGTTTGGCGCCCTTTACAGAACTAGGTTTTGATAAGCAATTTCAGCAGTTAAAATCGAAACATGGTACCTACGTTATTTTTGGAAACCACGAATATTTAAATATTAGAAATCAAAATAATAGTGAAGAGAATATTATTAATGCTTTTAAGCAAGCAAAAATGAAGGTTTTAAAAGATGATATTGTATATCTTGATGATATAGGAATTACATTAATTGGGCGAGATGATTTTTCTTCTGTGCTTTATGATGTGAAAAGATCCACATTAGCTGATTTGATGATGTTTGCAGATAAAAATACACCCGTTATTTTATTAGATCACCAACCCAAAGATCTTACTGAACCAGCAAAGTTAGGTGTTGATTTAATGATTTCTGGGCATACTCATGCTGGGCAAATATTTCCAATTAACCTTATTGAAAAATTAATGTATAAAAACGCTTATGGTTTGTATCAAAATGAAGATAATAACTTTACTAGCATAGTAAGTAGTGGATATGGTTTTTGGGGACCACCTATTCGCTTAATGACTCGCTCTGAAATTGTGGTGATTGATGTTGTATTTAAAAAAAGTACACAATAAATAGATTTATCTAAATAGGAATTTTACTTTGTCTTATCAACTTATTGTTAATAATGATCAGCTAGCTGAGTTTTGTTCAAAAATCGAAAAAAGCTCAGCGATTGCATTAGATACAGAATTTGTACGTACGTGTACATTTTATCCACATTTAGGGCTATTGCAGGTCTTTGATGGAAAACATGCTGCATTAATTGATCCAATCACTATTAGTGATTGGCAAGATTTTTTAACGATCTTAAAAAATCCTAAAATTGAAAAGTATTTCCACTCGTGCAGTGAAGATATCGAGGTTTTCCTTTATTACTTTGGAATGGTGCCGACTCCTATTATTGATAGCCAAATATTGGCTTCTTTTTTAGATAATCCGTTAAGTTCTGGTTATGCCAGTCTAGTAAAAAAATATTTAGAAGTAGAGCTAGATAAAAGTGAAACTCGAACAGACTGGTTAAAACGACCATTAACCGAAAAACAGTGTGAGTACGCTATTAATGATGTGTTATATCTTTTTCCATTGGTAAACATTCTAAAATCACAATTAACCGAAAATGATTATTTGCAAGCCGCTTATCAAGAGTGCCAAATGGCGGTGGCTCGTAAATGTACAGTGATAGATCCAAACAATGCTTATCTAAATATTAAAAATAGTTGGCAATTGAAAGGGAAAAGTCTAGGTCAATTGTATAAATTAGCAAGTTGGCGATATAAATTGTCCAAAGAGCAAGATATCGCTTTAAATTTTGTTATACGCGAAGAAGTTTTGTGGAAAATAGCACGTTATTTACCGTCTTCATTAGCTGAACTTGATAAATTAGGGATGAAAGGTAAAGAAATTCGTTTATATGGGCAAAAAATTCTCGATATTTTATCTGAACCGATACCCGAGGTACCACTTATTCGTAGAATTAATACTTATCCCGATTTCAAGAAGATCTCGGATGAATTAAAAAAAGCGGCTCAAATCATTTCATTAAAAACAGGGCTTAATCAAGATTTGTTACTTTCACGGCGATTAATTAATCAATATATTAAATGGAAAATTGATAAAAAAGGTGACGTACCAGAAATACTAACTGGTTGGCGTCAACCTTTGTTTAGTGAATATTGTTTGTGACATCAGTATGCTCTTTTTGAAAAGAGTTTAGGTTAGCTCGCTTAACATTGATTCAACAATTAAGGACGATTGTGTGGCTGCAAGTTTTAAAAATGACTGAAAATCCATTGCAGATTCATTATCACCATTATCTGAGATTGCTCTTACCACTACAAACGGTACTTTAAATAGCCAGCAGACATGCCCAATTGCTGCGGCTTCCATTTCTACTGCTATGGCATTTGGAAAGGTTTGTTTGATTCGTTCTAATGTATCTTTACCATTAATAAATGCATCACCACTACCAATTGAGCCTTCAACTGCATTAACACCTTGTTTTTTTATACATGATTTGGCTAATGATTGATATTGTTGGCTTGCTTCAAATACAACTGGGCAACCGGACATTTGCCCTGGTTTATAACCAAAAGCGGTTAAATCGACATCATGATAAAATACGTCTTTTGATACGATAATGTCACCAATATTGAGTTCGGTTGAAAGTCCTCCAGCTGAACCGGTATTAATAACGGCATCAACCTTGTAATTATTTAATAATAATGTTGTGCCTGAAGCTGCGGCTACTTTACCAATGCCTGATTGAAGTAGAACTATTTCACAACCGGCAATTTGACCAAGGTGAAAATCACAACCTAAATGGCGTTCAACTTGATAATGGGTAATTTTACTTTTTAATATGGCAACTTCTTCTTCCATTGCAGCAATAATAGCGATTTTCATACGATCCTCTGGCTTAGTTTGGGTAACTTCTATTTAAGTGTGATATCATAATTGCAGAAGATTAGCTTGACAATATATGAATAAAACGGAGATAAAAATTGAAAACAATTTTTATTACAGGCTGTTCAAGTGGAATAGGACTTATTTCAGCCATTGCATTAAAAAAACGTGGTTATCGTGTTATTGCGTCTTGTCGCAAAAAGTCTGACCAGCAAAAATTAATTGAACAAGGATTTGAAACCGTATTACTTGATTTAGATGATCCTGATTCTGTTCATTTAGCCGCTAAAGAAGTGTTAACTATGACAGGCGGACAATTATATGCATTATTTAATAATGCCGGCTTTGGAGTATATGGGCGATTAGCAACAATTAGCCGAGAGCAGTTAGAGTCTCAATTCTCAACCAATTTCTTTGCTGTACATCAGTTAACTCAGTTACTACTTCCTGCAATGCTTGCAGAAAATGAAGGGCGTATTATACAAACCAGCTCAATTGTTGGCATTGTTGCCACTCCTGGTAGAGGAGCTTATTCAGCAAGTAAATATGCTTTAGAAGCATGGTCTGATGTACTAAGATTAGAATTAGCTAATACCAATATCAAAGTTAGTTTAATTGAACCGGGGCCATTAAAAACGTATTTTTCAAATAATGTTAATCAAATAGAAAAAGAAAATATTGTAAAAAATCCACCTATTGCCAAACGATTTACGTTACCGCCTGAGGCTGTGTTGCCTTACTTATTCCATGCACTTGAACATAAAAAACCCAAAATACGTTACAGGGTAACAAAAGTAACAAAAATAGCGGCTATTGCTAAACGTTTGCTTCCTGATAGATTAATGGATAGAATTTTAAAAAATAAATAATGAATCAAAGTATTCTTAGGACATAATATGCAAAATCAATTTATTTTTGATGTTAATGAACAAAATATTCAAGAGATTATAAAAAGATCTTCTCAATCCCCTGTGTTGTTTTATTTTTGGTCATCAAGAAGTCCCAATTATGAAGCAATGACTCAAACTTTAACTAAATTAGCTAATGAACATCATGGTCAATTTATTTTGGCAAGTGTTAATTGCGATGAAGAGCAAATGCTGGCTGCTCAATTTGGTTTGCGGGCCATTCCAACTGTTTATTTATTTCAAAATGGTCAACCTGTTGATGGCTTTCAAGGTCCTCAATCCGAAGAAACCATTAAAACTTTTTTAGAAAAAGTGCTACCAAATGAAGATGAGCTTAAATTAATTGAAGCACAAAATTTATTTCATGAAGCTAAATATGAAGAAGCATTACCACTGTTACGGCAAACCTGGAAATCATTAACCGATCATTTGGGTAAACCGAGAACCGATATTGCATTAATGCTAATAAAATCACAAATTGAACTTAAACAGCTAAGTGAAGCAAAAGAAGTGCTGGCAACTATTCCGCTACAAGATCAAGATTCAAGCTATCATGGATTACAAGCCGAAATTGAATTACTTGAACAAGCGGCTAATTCACCAGAACTACAACAATTACAGGCAGAATTTGCTCAACATCCTGATAACGTTGAACTAATGATTCAATTGTCTTCCCAATTAATGCATGTAGGACGTCATGAGGAAGCATTAGAGTTGTTATTCAAACCATTGACAAAAGATCTTAATGCTGGTGACGGGCAAGTGAAGAAAACATTACTCGATTTATTGGCGGCATTAGGAACAAGTAATCCGTTAGCTAGTAGTTATCGACGTAAATTGTATACTTTATTATATTAAGATTTATGAAATTTAAACTGGAACAAATTTTAAGCGTTTACTTATAGGTTTATTGTTTTTGCTAAGTATAAACAGTGGGTTTGCTATTATATGTGCTTCTTATGTTCGTTCTCTAAAAAAAGATATACATAGAAGTAAAATCGATGAACTAAATAAAAAATTAGCACAAAAAAATTCGAATATAAAAATTATTGATAGAGACTTATAAAGTTAAACGATTCAACAATAAGCTATTGTTGAATCGTTTTTATTTAGTGTTCAATAATTCGAGGGAAGTTTTCATTACTACGCAATGTTAAGACTTCAACTCCATTATCAGTAACTAAAATAGTATGTTCATATTGAGCGGAAAGTCCATGATCTTTGGTTTTAACTGTCCAGCCATCTTTCATGGTACGAGTACGCCAATCACCCGTATTTATCATTGGTTCAATGGTAAAGGTCATTCCTGGTTTTAAAATTACACCGCCGTCATCAGCATCATAATGTAAAACTTGAGGTTCGTCATGATAGACTTCACCAATACCATGACCACAGTATTCTCTAACAGATGAAAATCCAAATTTATCAACATGTTTTTGAATGGTTTTACCAATTTCTTTTAGACGGATACCTGGTTTTATAATTCTAATTGCTGCATATAGACTTTCTTGCGCTACTTGACACAGTTTTTCACCAACAATTGTCGGTTTACCTGCTATGTACATTCTGGATGTATCGCCATGATAGCCATCTTTAATAACTGTCACATCAATATTTAGAATATCGCCATCTTTTAACTTTTTGTCAAAACTTGGAATACCATGACAAACCACATCATTAATTGAAATACAACTGGTGTGTTGATAACCATGATAACCAATATTAGCCGGAATAGCCTTTTGGACATTGACGATATGTTCATAACAGATCTTGTCTAGTTCACCTGTAGTAATACCAGGTTTAACATAAGGCTCTATCATTTCTAAAACTTCAGCAGCGAGTTTGCCTGCTATACGCATTTTTTCAATTTCAGCTGGGGTTTTTAACTTTATAGACATTAATTTTTTCCTTTAATATTAATGACAATATCCTATCATACAGCACTATTTCGTCAAATTATACCAGAGAATTAATTATACCTTTTTCTTATATTCCTATAATTTTTTTGTAAAAAAGTTTCAGGAAAATATATGTTTTAGTATAAAATTCAAAACTATTGTTATATTCGTTCGATATTCTGTATATAATTATACCCATTATAAAAAAGGCTTTAATCGCAATGCAATGTCGCTTTTACCAACAAAAAAAGTGTTTATCTTGTCAATGGATTGAACATCCTTATCATGTACAACTGGCAGAAAAACAAAATAAGTTATTACAACAATTAATCCAATTTAAACCAAACAAGGTTGAAGAACCTTTTGCTAGTCATGAAACCGCTTTTCGTAATAAAGCAAAGATGGCAGTGTTAGGTAGTGTCGAAAAGCCCGTTTTAGGTATACAAACGGGGAATGAGGCCGTCGATTTATGCGATTGTCCTCTTTACTCAAACAGTATGCAAAATATCTTAAAACTTGTTCGAACTTTCATTCGTAAACAAGGGCTTATTCCTTATAATATTAATAAGCGTAAAGGGGAGTTGAAATTTGTTATAATTACTGAAAGTAAAATTGAGAGTACGAGCAACTTTATGTTGCGATTTGTTTTAAAATCACACAAGTTTGTTGCTAAAATAAATAATTCTATTAAACAATTACAAGACAAAATTCAAAACTTAGACGTAATCTCGATAAATATTCAACCAAATCATGCGGCTATTTTAGAAGGTGAAGAAGAAATAGTCTTAACTGATAATTCATTTCTTCCGATAACTTTAAATAACACTCCTCTTTTTATTAAACCTAAAAGCTTTTTTCAAACAAATCCATATGTTGCCAGCAGCCTTTATAAAACAGCAAGTGACTGGATCACAGATTTACCTATTCATTCTATTTGGGATATGTTTTGTGGGGTAGGTGGTTTTGGGTTAAGTTGTGCTAACCTTGTTGCTGAGAAAAATATTAGCCTTACAGGTATTGAAATTAATTCAGATGCAATTGAGTGTGCAACTAAATCAGCAAAAAAATTAGGTTTTAAACAATTAAACTTTAAAGCATTTGACGCAACACAATACGCTACAGCTCAAAAAAATGTACCGGATTTAGTTTTACTAAATCCCCCAAGACGAGGGGCAGGTAAAGTACTTATGCAGTATTTGAAACAAATGGCACCTAATTATATTATGTATTCAAGTTGTAACTTATTTTCATTAGTTGATGATTTAATGTTACTGCCAAATTATCAAATCCAAAAAGTAAAATTATTTGACATGTTTCCGCATACTTCACATATGGAAGTATTAGTTTTATTGCAACGATTATAAATAAAATAGATTTATGATAAATATTATATGTGCTATTTCCTATCCATGAAATAGCTGTTATTTTTTTAAGTTGCCATGTATTTAAGATCGAATTTTTTGTAATAAAAATAGTAAATTATAGTTTTTAGGATTGCTATGTTACGGCGTATAATACTAATTTATTCCAAGTGTTGTCATAAATTAGCCCATCGCATAATTTTAAATTATGTTAATATAAATATTAAATAACTACATTTTAAGGAAGCGCAAAATATGATTCCTGATGTCTCAAAAGCACTTAGTTGGTTAGAAAAACACTACACCATTTTACAAGGTATTCAACGTGGTATTGAACGAGAAACTTTACGTATTTTGCCTGATGGATCATTGTCAAAAACGCCATTTCCTTCAAAAATTGGTGCTGCGTTAACCCACCCTTGGATAACAACTGATTTTGCCGAATCAATGTTAGAATTTATCACGCCAGTTAATACTAATATTGATTATATGTTGACGTTTTTGCGCGATTTGCATCGTTATGCTAGCGTAAATATTGGTGATGAAATGATGTGGCCTTTAAGTATGCCTTGTTTTGTTGCAAACGAAAAAGATATTATTCTTGCTCAATATGGTACTTCTAATGAAGGTCGCTTTAAAACGATTTATCGTGAAGGATTGAAAAACCGCTATGGTGCAATGATGCAGACCATTTCAGGTGTTCACTATAATTTTTCACTACCAACTGCATTTTGGCAAGCAAGAGAAGGGGTTAAAAATACCGAAGAAGGCAAAGCTGTAATTTCTGAAGGTTATTTTACCTTAATACGAAATTATTATCGTTTTGGTTGGGTTATTCCTTATTTATTTGGTGCATCGCCATCAATGTGTTCTTCATTTATTCAAGATCCAGTTAAAGCACAAGCCTTTATTGAACAAACAAATGGCAACTGCTATTTGCCTTATGCAACTTCTTTAAGATTAAGTGATATTGGATACACCAATAATGCTCAAAAACAGCTTGGTATTACTTTTAACCATTTAAATACATATGTTGAGGGACTAAAACGTGCAACGCGCACAAAGTCTGTAGATTTTGCTAAGTTGGGAATTAAAGCGGATGGGCATTATCGCCAATTAAATGATAATGTATTACAGATTGAAAATGAGTTTTACGCACCTATTCGACCTAAACGAGTGCCAATGGCAGGGGAATCTCCATCGGATGCACTTTTGCGTGGTGGTATTGAGTATATTGAAGTAAGAGCATTAGATGTTAATCCATTTTCGCCAATAGGAATTACTGAAGATCAAATACGTTTTATAGATCTATTTTTAATTTGGTGTGCACTAGCACCAGCCCCAGAGATGAGTAGTAAAGAACTTGAATGTGCTAAATTGAATTGGAATAGAGTCATAATAGAAGGGCGAAAACCAGGACTTGAGATTGGTATTGGCTGTGAAAGTAATCGAGAGCCATTATCTAAAGTTGGTCACGAATTATTTAAAGATTTGTTACGTGTTGCTGATGTTTTAGATCATCAAGATGATATGCAGCGTTATCGTAATGTTTGTGAACGTCTAGATTTAATGTTTGATCAACCAGAATTAACTTTATCAGCAAGAACATTGCAAGCAATAAGTGATTTAGGTACAGCAGAATTTGGTTTAGCTTTAGCAAATCAATATAAAAAACAACTTATGGTAGAACCTTTAGCATTATTAACTGAAGGTGATTTTGTACAACAACGACATTTATCTATTGAGAAACAGATAAAGAAAGAGCAAGGAGATACTTTATCTTTTGATGAATATTTGGAAAAATTGAACGCCAAAAATGTTTAAAAAGCGCTGTTATACTTTACGTTATCAGGCAGATAACAAAGTTGAGTTGGTTTTACCTAATCAATCAATAGTAGTTAATACGCCATTAATTGATCAAACATCGTTTTCTATTTTAGTTTGGAATATTTTTAAACTAAAAAGGGCTGATTGCATTGATATACTCAAAAACTATGTTGATAAGACTAAACTTATTTTGTTACAAGAAGCTCAAACAACATCGCCATTACTAAATTTTATTTCACAACACAATAAAATTGCGGATCATGTTCCAGCATATTGTTTTAACGATATTTATGCTGGAGTCATGACAATTTCAGACACTTTGCCAACCTCACTTTTTTCTTTTAGAGAAAAAGAACCATTAATCCGTGTCCCTAAATCTGCTTTAATTACTATTTATCCTATTAGCAATTCCAAACAACAGTTATTAGTTGCTAATATTCATGCTGTAAATTTTAGTATTGGCGTAAAAGTTTATCGCCAGCAAATACACATGCTATTAAATCATATAAAAGAGCATACTGGTCCAGTGATTTTGGCCGGTGATTTTAATGCATGGAGTCGGCAACGATTAAATTTGTTGTATCATTTTGTCCGTTCAATTGAACTTAAGCCGGTTAATTTTTCAGTAGATGTTCGAAAGAGATTTATGGGCAGACCACTTGATTTTATTTTTTATCGAGGATTACAACTTAATGCGGCTGAAATTATTAGCACAACCGCATCAGATCATAATCCTTTATTAGTAAATTTTAGATTGGATTTGCGTTGACAAGATTAATTGTCAACATATCACCTTCTTGAACTCTAGAATTCTTTAGATTATTCCATTGCAAGATATCGGTAATTTTCACACGATAATTTTGAGCTATAGAGTAGAGGCTATCTCCTGCTTTAACAAGATAAACAATCTTTTTTACATTTTTGGAAAAACTATCCTTACTTACTATACTGTTACTTTGAATAAAACTTGTTCTAAATTCAAACGCCATATTAGAACGAGGAGTATCTTGTAAAAGTTCTGTAATTTCATTCACAACAAGGTTTTCTGCTTGTAGCTTTTTGAATAAACTTTTAGCATGAGCATAAGGAACAAGCAAATGGAAAGGGCCATTTACTGTTTGTTGCACATATCCAGCATTATAAGTAGCTAACTCATCAAGTGATAGTTCTGAGTATTTAGCAATTTTAGCAAGAGAAATATTTTTTGATATATCAATTCTAACGAGTGAATTTTCATAATTACAATCAGGTAATTTAATTCCATATCGTTTATTATTCTTAACAATATCAATAATTGCTAAAATTTTAGGCACATAGTGCATAGTTTCTGTTGGTAAGTCTAGCGACCAATAATTAATTGGTAAACCTTTAGCCTGATTTCTCTCAATGGCTTTTCTTACTCTACCTTCACCTGCATTATAAGCAGCCAAGGTTAATAGCCAATCACCATCAAAACGCTTATTTAAATTTTGTAAAAGTGAAATAGCTGAATTAGTCGATGCAATTAGATCTCGACGAGCATCAAACGAACTACTTCGCTGTAGTCCATACTCTTTAGCTGTAATAGGAACAAATTGCCATAATCCTGCAGCTTGAGCAGAGGATGTAGCAAGTGGGTCATAAGCGCTTTCAATAAGAGGAATTAAAGCTAGCTCAGCAGGTAAGTTATTTTTATGAAGCTGATTAATAATGTAATAAACATAAGGCTCTGAACGTAACGCAACGGCTTCAAAACCTTTAGGATTACGTAATAATCGTTCTCTTTCCGCGCTAACGCGACTATTTTCTGGAACATTAGCCTCAATCTGATTCAGCATATATTGCCATGGATTTTGAGTGATAGATACATAATTACTGGAACTATTTGTATTATTAGCTGTGTTTTTTGAATACTTTATTCTAACAACAGGATTATATCGTGGTCCATGATGCTGACATGCGATTAAAAACAAACATAACGCTGTAAATATTAATAACTTTTTCATTAGTCCGTAAATTTTACCTAAATTAAGATTAGCATTATACCTAAAAAATATCTTTTTGGCTTCTAAAAAAAACAAACAATTCTAATTCATTATTAATTTTGAACTTATTTTGTAATTTAGTTTCATAACATCGTAAAAATAAATTAATTTTTTTTCGTCAGATAAATTAGACGGTAATGTTATTAATTTATTAGAAATCGAATCTAAATAGCTTTCGATATTTTTGTCATCGGGCAGCATTTGGGACGCAAATGCTAAATTTGATAAAGTATATTCATGACCTGCACAGATTAAAGTATCATTAGGCAGTTGTTTTAATTGTTTTAAAGAATTTAACATTTGTTCATGAGTCCCTTCAAAAATCCTTCCACAACCGGCTGAAAATAAAGTATCTCCGGAAAATAAATAGGGCCTGCAATAATATGCCAAATGACCAAGAGTGTGCCCTGGTACTTCTATAACTTCAAAACTAAAATCACTAATACATACTTTATCTTGTTTGATAAGATAATTAATTGGTAAATTGATTTCACTTGGACCGTAAACATCAATATCTTGATATTGAGCTTTTAATTCGTTTACTCCTCCAGTGTGATCAATATGGTGATGAGTAAGTAAAATTCCAAGGGGTATTAATTTATGCTTATTAATATAATTAATAACAGGTTCGGCTTCCCCAGGATCGATAATTATGGCTTGGTTACTGGCATTGGTTAGAATCCAAATATAATTATCCTTTAAGGATGCAATGCTATGTAGTTTATACATTTTAATTTTTTACCATTAATTATAAATTATGTCGTTAAAAGCAAATAAACTTTTTAAAATTGAATAAAAATATTTAATTAATACATTAACCATTTATGCATTGTTCAAATATAGTATCTTGTAGTGTAGGGGACTGAGCTTGTGTTTTAGCTATAATGTCACAACGCTCGTTTTCAATATGCCCAGCATGACCTTTTACCCAAATCCATTCAATTTTGTGAGTTTGTACTACTTGATCAAGTCTTTTCCATAAATCAACATTTTTTACTGGTTTTTTGTTGGCGGTCTTCCAACCATTTTTTTTCCAACCATGTATCCAATTAATAATTCCATTTCGCAAATATTGACTATCAGAATATAATTCAATTTGACAAGGCTGCTTTAATTGCTCTAAAGCAACAATTGCAGCTAATAATTCCATACGATTATTCGTAGTTTTAAAAAAACCTTCTGATAATATTTTTTCGTTTGTTTTATATTTTAAAATTGCAGCATAACCACCAGGACCGGGGTTACCTAGGCAAGAGCCATCAGTATATATTTCAATTTTTTTTAACATCTTTTTAATTTCATTTATGACTATTTAAATTTTTTATTAATTCATTTACTGTAATTCTGTGACTTAAATAAATTAAGGACTATATTAATTTTTGAATGTATCAACTTTAAGGGATTTTGGTGCTAGACTATACCACTAAATAAAAGTTTTTCCCAACGATTGATATAAAAGAGAAGAAAGTGATCCATAATTCTACACGACAAATTGTATTAGATACTGAAACGACAGGTATGAACCAAGAAGGTAATAATCATTATGAAGGACATAAGATTATTGAAATTGGCGCTGTTGAAATTATTAATCGACGTTTAACTGGTAACCATTTTCATGTTTACATAAACCCCGAACGCTTAATTGATGAAGATGCATTTAAAGTGCATGGAATCAGTGATGATTTTGTTAAAGATAAACCTATATTTAAAAATGTTGCTCACGATTTTATTAAATTTATAGATGGTGCCGAGTTAATTATCCATAATGCATCATTTGACGTAGGTTTTATGGATTATGAATTTCGTCTTTGTGGTCTGGATTTTAAAACAGCTGATCATTGTATTATTACTGATACCTTGGCTATGGCAAGGCGTTTGTTTCCAGGTAAACGTAATAATTTAGATGTGTTATGTGAACGTTATCAGATAGATAATTCCCACCGAACATTGCATGGTGCATTATTAGATGCTGAGATTTTAGCTGAAGTCTATTTAGCTATGACAGGTGGGCAAACGACATTGTCTTTTAGTTCTGAAGATAATAACTCATCTTTATCAGAATCTAATTCAATTAAAAGAGTAGAACGTAATGGTGTGCCTTTGAAAGTAATCAGAGCCACAGGACATGAACTTTCTGAACATGAGATTATTTTAAAAAAAATTGACAAAAAAAGTGGGGGAGCATTGTGGAATATAAATTAATGATTGTTTTGTATTCAATTGATCGTATATTTTAAAAATTTTATTGACGAGAATAAAAATAATCTTTAATATCACGCCTACTTTAACGTTTCGACGTTAAAGCTATCAAATAAAGCGGAGCGGTAGTTCAGTTGGTTAGAATACCTGCCTGTCACGCAGGGGGTCGCGGGTTCGAGCCCCGTCCGTTCCGCCAATTCATTAAGAATATCAATCGATTAAAGCACTCCACGAAAGCGCTTTTTTTATTGCAATACTCTTTGTGTCAAATTTGTGGCACTTTCTGATAACGCATTTTCCGAAGCTACTAGAAAATGCCTAGAAGATAAGTGGGCATATCTTCTAACTGTATCAGCTTTACTCCACGCTCCTAAATCTTGTAGTGCGTGTGGATGAGTGCCATTCATGGAGTGTCTGCTTGCCCAAACATGCCTTAAATCGTGAAATCTAAGATGGGATAGACCAGCTCTTTTACGAGCGTTTCTCCATACTTTTGAATTAGCACGCTTTATTGGATGGATTACCTTTGTAAGTAAAAACATTGGTTGGGTGTTTGCCTTGCAAATTTTCTAAAACATACAATGCAACGCTGTTTAATGGAATACCAATACCTTTGGTCTTTACTTTCCCACTACCGATGTTAACCCATGCATGACGATTTTTAATATCAACATTTTCCCACAAAAGACCTGTGATATTACTCATTCTTAAACCTGTTGCTAGTGCAAAAAGAACAATAGGTATTAAATGAGCAGGTAATTCATCAACAAGCCTTTTTTCCTGATTCGGTGTTAGCATAACTTGTCTTGGTGGTGGTTCTGGTAACATTTTTATAGCGGGTACTTTATCAAGGATATCATTCTCATATGCGCAATTAAGTACGCCTCTAATCTGTTGCAGTACACCGTTAACAGTTCTGTTTTTTACGCCTGTTTCCTGTTTTTCTTTTTTGATAAAATTTATTAAATTGCGATCAATTTCTGAAATATATTTATTAGCTAAATATTTATCCAACCAAATTAGATCGTAATTTTTATTTTCCTTTCTTTCTGGTTTCTCGTTTAACCAGACAACAACAGCTTCTATTCAAGTATATTCTGGTCGTTCACCCAATTTTGCCACTCGCCAGATTGTATCATATTCTCGAGCAGCTAGCTCTAATGCTTTTTGCTGATCGCTAGTCCCAGAGCTTTTGCGTACTCTTCCGGTACCATTCGGTGAGCTGTACGCGTAGTGCCAGATTTCGCCCTGTTTGTATAATTTAATTGGTTGCTTTGACATTTTTTTAACTCCTCAAACTCATTATGTCGCAGCACCTCTTGCGAGGTGTCATTTTGATTTCTTTTTATGTAATTATCAAGATCTTCTTTCTCAAAAAACCAGTGTCCTTTTTTACCGCTACGTTTGTATCCCTTGATAATTCCTTTTGATGCTTTAGCTCTTACATTAGTTGGATGTTCTTTTAAATAACTCGCAGCTTCTTTTGTTGTGTAATACATAATTTTTTATCTAAATTTAATATTTTCACCAAATTTGGCGTTAATTCATTAGAATTATCCCCCAATGGGGGATATTGTTTATTTGTTTAACTCTGATGGTTTCTTTTCAACAATCTTCATAAATCCAACACCGAAATACTTAATATAAAGATCATTAATAAAAAAGAGCATTTCGTTAGCCATCCCAAGCCTTTCTTCATCCCAGCTATCAAGCGCGGCATGCACCTCATCTGCAATAATGCCGAATGCGTTAGCAGCTAAAGCTGACTGATTTAAAAGCGCACCAGCTATAAATGAGCTGAATTGATTACGTATATCTTCATTAGAAAAGTTATTAAGTAAATTAGAATCGCTTGTAACTGAAAAATCTGCATTTGGGTTATGCTTTTTTGCTAACACTATAAATTGCTGTCTTACCGCATTTGCCGCAACTTCATTTAATTCACTGTTAATAATCATTTTAGTTAAGCTCATCTTTATGCCTCCTATTTAATATGTACGCATCAAGTTTGTTATTTTGTATTTTTCCATTAGTTGCTTTTACCTTGTGTTAATTGATACTCAATAGCAGAACGGAATCCTTGCGCAAACACATCAAAGATTTGTGCCGTATCGTTTTCAACATAGTTGTTTAATGCTTTGATGCTTGGGTCTCGAACCAATGAAAAATCTAGTTTATTTTTAACAACAAACTTTTCAAAACAAGTGTGAACAGTAAACATAAGATTATTCATTGGATGATTCCTCCATTTTTATAAAAGCATTTTCTATAACACCTTTTAATATCAGTAACAACCGAATTGATTCATGGTTTCATCATCCACAGTAGTTAAATCGGCACAACGAAGCGTGTCAGCAATAGCGCCGATACCGTCTGCGATACTAAGCACTTCTCTTAATTCTTCTTTAGAGGCAGATGTTGATAATAAATAATTAACTGGGTTATACATGGGTTATACCTTCATATGTGATTTAATGGCTTTTATTCCATTTTCGTTGTAACGAAAGTTAGTGACTTGCTTATCTGAATGTTCAGCTTTATCTAGCACAAAGATGCCATTTTCCGCTGTCTTCAAATTGTACTTATTAGCAATTAGTCCCACCTTGTGACCTGATATTCCCAGTTGTGCGCCGACTTCTTTTGCTGAATAAGTTTGACCATCTAGAATAGGATAGGGGACAACAGAACCTGCGATTGGATTAATTAACTTAGCATAGATAGCTTGTTTTGATGGCGAACTCAAATTAGATAAGTGGCCACATAATTTTTCAGCAACGTTATAAACTTCTTTTATCGCTCTTGCTTTTCTTAACTCCGGTAATCCTGAGTTATCAATTTTCGGCGTAGGTGTAAGCTCTCCTTTTTTGTAATCCAAAAATACTTGGTTAACCGTCAACTGAAATTTTGGACTGATCCAACCGGCATAAGAAATGGCCAAAAGTTCATGGGCGAATGTACCAGAAGAAATACCGCCTTTTGTGATAGTGATTATTTCTTGACCAAAGGCAGAATTCTGCCTTAGCTCTTCAATAAGTTCTTGAGTGGACTTTGTTGCTAACCATGCTTTGGAATGGCAACACATTTTCAAACAAAAAAATTAAGGGGTAAGTGTTTTTTAAATTCAACGGGAGGCAAGTAGCCTAACGAAGAATGTAATCGTTTATGCCTATTGGTTGGATCGGCTACACTAATTCATACAACTTTTTTAAGGGGTAAGGTAAACTTATAACAACTAAAAAAGGAACAAATATTAATAAGATTAAACACAAAAGACGAAGATTCACAGATGATTTTAAACAGCAAATGGTCAGTCTTTATCGACATGGTAAATCACGTAGTGAAATCGTTGCAGAATATGATTTGACACCATCAGCTTTGGACCGTTGGATAACGCAAGCAAGCCAAAGCGGCTCATTTAAAACAAAAGA